>JAAYZM010000266.1 GCA_012514835.1 Actinomycetales bacterium | reverse complement strand
TCGCGACCAGCCGGGGACTCGCCGTCGGCCCCGAACGCGCTCGCGGTGGGCGCGGATAGTCCTGCCAGCGAACCGCCGTCGGCCCCGGGCTCCACCCACCGCGCGGGCGCGTGCTCGAGCGTGACGGGCGGCGCCTCGACCCGCGACGTGGAGAGCGTCGCGGACTCGTGCTCCACGGTCGAGTACCCGAGCCCGTGGCCGAGCCCGAACAGGGGCGCGGCGGGGTTGTAGCGATAGGTCTGGCCGGCGGTGACCACGTCGTAGTCGAGGAGGTCGCCCGCGTCCCCGCCGCGCGCCCACCACGTCTGGGGCAGGCGCCCGGTGGGCTCGCGGTCCCCGGAGAGCACGTCCACGAGGCCGTGCCCCAGCTCTTGTCCCGCGTGGCTCGACCACACCACGGCGGCAGCCTGCGCGGCCTCCTGGGCGACGGCGTACGGGTAGCTCGACACGAGGGTCAGCACGGCGTGAGGGCACGCGCGGCGCGCGACCTCCCACACCGCCCGCTGTGGCGCGGGGAGGTCGAGGTCGGGCCGGTCGGCGGTCTCGCGGCCGTGGACGTGCGGGTCGTTGCCGAGGGCCACGAGCGCGACGTCCGCCCCCGCGCACGCCTCGCGCACGGCGTCCGCGCCGGAGCGCAGCACCTCGACCTCGAACACCGTGGCGAGGTCCGGGTCGGTCTCCGTGACGAGCAGCCGCGAGCCGTGCTGGACGCGCAGCCAGCGGCCCGAGCCCGCGTGCTGCAGCGCGATCCCACCCTCGCGCGCGACCCGCCGGAACGTCTCCTGGGCCACCCACCCGCCCACGCGCTCGGCGGTCGCGGCCACGATCCAGCTCGCACCCGTGAGCAGCCGGCCCGTCGCGTGGGAGCGCAGCGTGACGATGTCGTGGCCCCAGTCCGTCACCGTGAAGCGGGTCGACTCGCGCGCGGGGTCCACCTCGGTGGCCGTCACGGCGTCCCCGTCCGGCGACACAGTCAGCAGGTGCCCGCCGGTGCGCAGCGCCACGACGTCCCCGCCGTCGGCCACGCGCACGTCCGCGTCCGGGTAGCGCTCGCGCAGCGCGGCGGCCAGGGTCACGGCGTAGGGCGGGGTGCCGGAGTACCAGTCGGTCACGACGTGGTCCGCGAAGGGTCCGACGACGGCGATCACCCGCGGATCGGTCAGGGGGAGAGCCCGGTCCGCGGGGACCGCCGTCGTCGGAGTCTGGAGGCGCACGCTGTCGTTGCGCAGGACCACCACGCCCCGCGCGGCCGCTTCGCGCGCGAGGGTGCGGTGCGCGGGCAGGTCGATCGCGTCGGGGCCGATCCCGAACGGGCTGCTCTCGGGACCACCCCCAGCGAGCTCCCCCGTGCGCTCGCGCAGCTCGAGCAGCCGCAGGACGGCGCGGTCCACGTCCGCCTCGGTGATGAGCCCCGCGTCGAGGGCGGCCGTGACGCGCTCGACAGTGATGTCGCTGCGGCGGTCGTTGTCCGTGAAGGAGTCCACTCCCGCGCGCAGCGCGGCGGCCGTGGCCTGGGTGTGGTCGGGGAAGTAGCGCTCGCCGTCCACGAGGTTGGAGGGCGCCTGGGCGTCGGAGACCACGGCGATCGAGTGCGGGGCCCACGAGCGCAGCTCGTCGAGCAGGTCCGCCGCGACGTGGTTGGGCCGCCCGTTGACGAGGTTGTAGGACGGCATGACGGCGCCCACCACGCCCGCGCGCAAGGGGCCCTCGAACGCCGGGAGCTCCGTCTCGCGCAGCGCCTGGGGCGGCAGGTGGGAGCTCGTGACGGCGCGGTCCACCTCGTTGCCGTACGCGAGGAAGTGCTTGAGCGTGGGGACCGTGCGCCACACCGTCGGGTGGTCGCCGCGCAGGCCGCGGCAGTACGCGGTCGCGAGCTCGGCCGTGACGTCCGGGTCCTCGCTGTAGCCCTCCTCGCCGCGGCCCCACAGCGGGTGGCGCAGCGTGTTGACCACGGGTGCCCAGACGTTGAGGCTCACGCGTGGGTCCTGTGCGTGCTTCGCGCGCACCTCGGTCGAGGCCACCTCGCCCACGGCGCGCAGCAGCGCGGGGTCCCAGCTCGCCGCGAGGCCCGGAGGCTGGGGGAACACCGTGGCGGTGCCGAGCCACGCGAGCCCGTGGAGCGCCTCGGTTCCGGTGGTAAACGCCGCAAGACCGAGCCGCTCGACGGCGGGCGCGTGCTGGTGCAGGAACGCGATCTTCTCGTCCCGCGTGAGTGCGGCGAGCACGTCTTGGGCGGTCATGGGGGCTCCGTCAGCCGTCATGCTGGCAGGGTAGTCGAAGCGGTTCGACAGGGCCAGGGGCGGGCCCAGAGTCCGCCGTCGTCGGGCATCACCCGGGGAACGCCGTCGTCGGCCCTCACCCGGGGAACGCCGTCGTCGGCCCTCACCCGCGTGACCCGTGCGCGACGCACCTTCACGCCGCGATCTTCACCCTGCGGAACGCGGCGCACGCGTGGTGCCGCGTTCGACCACCTGCGGGGCGATCAGCCGCACCTCGCCGGGCGCACCCTCGTCGATGATCGCGGTGAGCATGTCGATCGCCGCGCGGCCGATGGTCTCGGCGGGCAGGTCGATGCTCGTCACGGGCGGGACCTGCGCGAGCGCGGTGTTCTCGGGGCACAGCGCGACGAGCGAGAGGTCCTCGGGCACGCTGCGACCCCGCGCGCGCAGGGCCGAGATGACGTGCGGGAGGGCGACCTCGTTGTGGACCACGAGGGCTGTGACGTCCGGCAGCTCGGCGAGGAGGCGCTCGACGGCCTCCTCCGCGCCGGACACGGAGGGATTGGTGGGGATCACGAGGTGCTGCGCGCCAGCGCCCTCGCACGCGTCGGTGAAGCCGCGGTTCATGCGCTCGGCGTAGGAGGTGTGGCGCTCCATGACCTCGGCCGGCGAGCCGAGCAGCGCGATCGACCGGTGGCCCAGCCCCGTGAGGTGGCGTGCGGCGAGAGCGCCCGCGCGCGCGAAGTCGAGGTCGATGCAGCTCAGGCCCTGCGGCTCGGCGGGCAGACCGATCAGCACGGTGGGGCGCCCGAGCGCGGAGAGCTGCGGGATGCGGGGGTCCGCGGCCTCGACGTCCATGACCACGACGGCGTCCACCATGGACGAGCCCACCACGCGGTCCAGCACGCCGTCCTCTTGCGTGACGAGCAGGACGTCGTAGCCGCTCGCGTTGGCCCCGGCCACCACGCCGGCCACGAACTGCATGATCACGTTGACGTCCACGCCCACGCGCAGCGGCGCCATGAGCCCGATCACGTCGGTGCGCTGCGAGGCGAGAGCTCGGGCGCTCGCGTGCTGGCGGTAGCCGAGGTCCGCGATGGCCTTCTCGATGCGCTCGCGCGTCTCACCCGAGATGGGTCGCTTGCCGGAGAGCGCGTAGCTCACGGTCGAGGGGGCGACGCCTGCGCGCTTGGCTACGTCGTCGATCGTCACCACGGCGGCGGGGGACCTTTCCTCGAGGACATCTTCAGATTCTGCGGGAAGTGGGTCTAGGCTAGCCCTCGAAGCGCTTCGACTAAGCGTTTCGACTCGATGTGTGGGATGCGTGACGGAGGACGACGATGAAGTTCAGCGACGGCTACTGGCTGCTGCGGCCCGGAGTCACGGCGCTTCGTCCCCGCGACATCGACGCCGTGGAGCGCGACGGCCGCGAGCTGCTCGTCTACGCGCCCACGTCCCCCATCCAGGAGCGCGGCGACACCCTCAACCGCCCGCTCCTCACCGTCCGCGTGACCTCGCCGCTCCCGGACGTGATCGGTGTGCGCATCTCGCACCACGTGGGCGCCGTCGACCGCGGCCCGCACTTCCCGCTCGCGCGCACGGACCACCCGGTCGAGATCGACGTCCCCGAGCGTCCCGGCAAGGGCGACGCGACGTTCACCGCGGGGCGCCTCACGGCCCGTATCGCGACGGGCGGCGCGTGGGGCGTCGCGTTCGAGGCGGACGGCCGGGTGCTGACCAGCTCGATGGAGCGTTCCGTCGCGGCCCTCGACACTCCCGAGGGGTCGTTCGTGCGCGAGCAGCTCACGCTCGGCGTCACCGAGACCCTCTACGGCCTGGGCGAGCGCTTCGGCACCTTCGCGCGCAACGGCCAGAGCATCGA
>JAAYZM010000265.1 GCA_012514835.1 Actinomycetales bacterium | reverse complement strand
GGGAAGTTGAACGGGGAGATCACGGCCGCGACGCCGAGCGGCTGGCGGATCGAGTGCACGTCCACCTTGGTCGAGGCGTTCTCGGTGTGCATGCCCTTGAGCAGGTGCGGGATCCCGCACGCGAACTCGACCACGTCCTGCCCGCGGGACACCTCGCCGAGCGCGTCGGAGAGCACCTTGCCGTGCTCGGCCGTGATGATCGCGGCGAGCTCGTGCTTGCGGGCGTTGAGCAGCTCGCGGAATGCGAACAGGACCTCGGTGCGCTTCGCGAGGGACGCGTCGCGCCACGCGGGGAAGGCGGCCCGGGCGGAGCCGACGACGGCGGACACCTCGGCGGTGCTCGCGAGCGGGACCTGCCCGGTGACCTGGCCGGTGGCCGGGTTCGTCACCGGGGCGGACTGCCCCTCACCGTGGCGCGGCGCGCCGTTGACCCAGTGCGGGACGCGAGTGCTCATCGGGGGCTCCTGAGACCGGCGCCGCTCCGTTGCGGCGCTCCTGGGACGAGGGTAGATCCTCGGACTGCGCCGCGTGGTCCCGTTCGCGGGGCGCAGCAGACGCCAAGGTCCGCGTGGACGTGCGATGCGCCTAGCGGACGGTCACGCGCACACGTCGAAGGTCGCGCTGGTGTCGTTGCCGTTGGCGATACCCGTGCTGTTCCAGAACACCGGGTTCATCAGGCGTGGACCGTCCTCGGTGCCGATCGCGAGGACGTCCGAGGCATACGCCTGACCATTCGAGTCGACGCCTTCGACGCGCAGCGCGTATCCGCCGCTGTACTCACCGTCCGCCGCGAGCTCGCGGTCACAGGTGATCAGCGGCTCGTCTGTGGGCCACGCGCCGTCGGCCCCTTCGAGTTGGATGCGGCAGTTCGCCTTCGCAGACGCGTAGTCGCACACCCCGGCACCGTCGTGGGCCGCACCCCGCTCCCAGGCGTCCGTCAGGAGCGCCTGCGCCTCGGACAAGCTCGGTACCGGCTCCGAGGAGTTCGCAGTCGCGCTGAGCAGTGTGGCGCCAGCCAGTGCCGCGACACCGGCTGCGGTCACGAACCACTTCGCCGTTCTTGCCTTCATCGCGTGTCAGCCCCCTGGGTGCGACCGGATCGCTACTCGTGCGTGAGGTCACCGTATCGGGGTAACGGTCACGGTGTATATGGCTCCTCGGTCGGGCCGGCTACCCACCCTCGCGTCGGCCGAGCAGGCCACTTCCCTGCTCCCGGTGTCATCCGGGCCTGGGAGGATGGCCCCGATGACTCCCGCCCCGAACCTCGCCGACCGCATCCCCGCCTCCCCCGACCCGGACTCCCTGTTCGAGGCGTTCACGGACTGGGCCGCGGACCAGGGCCTCACGCTCTACCCCGCGCAAGAGGAAGCGGTGCTGGGCCTCGTCACGGGCGCGCACGTGATCCTCGCGACGCCCACGGGCTCGGGGAAGTCGCTCGTGGCGATGGCGGCGCACTTCGTGGCGCTCGCCGAGGGTCGGCGCACCTATTACACGGCCCCGCTCAAGGCCCTGGTCTCGGAGAAGTTCTTCGCGCTCGTCGACGCGTTCGGGGCGGCCAACGTCGGGATGATGACGGGCGACAGCGCCGTGAACCCGGACGCCCCGATCATCTGCTGCACGGCGGAGATCCTCGCGAACATCGCGCTGCGCACGGGCGGCGGCGTGGCGGAGGCTCCGGCGCACCACGATGACCCGGCGGTCCCCGGCGAGGACGCCGTGGGCCAGGTGGTCATGGACGAGTTCCACTTCTACTCCGACCCCCAGCGCGGGTGGGCGTGGCAGGTACCGCTCATCGAGCTGCCGCGCACCCAGCTGCTGCTCATGTCCGCGACACTCGGCGAGGTCGACTTCTTTGTCGAGGACCTCGAGCGGCGCACCGGCCGCCCCGTGCTCCCCGTGACGTCCACGGAACGCCCCGTGCCCCTGAACTTCTCCTACGTGGTGGAGCCCGTCCACGAGTACATCAACGAGCTCATCCGCACCGACCGCGCACCCGTCTACCTCGTGCACTTCACGCAGGCCGCCGCCGTGGAGCGTGCGCAGGCGCTGCTGTCCGCGAACGTCGCGAGCCGCGAGCAGCGCGACCAGATCGCCGCAGCGCTGGACGGCGAGAAGTTCGCCACGGGCTTCGGCACCACGCTCTCGCGGCTGCT
>JAAYZM010000264.1 GCA_012514835.1 Actinomycetales bacterium | reverse complement strand
GTGCAGGTCAAGCTCTCGGGGAAGAAGACGCGCACGCTCAAGGCGAAGGCGACGGCGTCGGGCAAGTGGACGGCCACGGCCAAGACGAAGGTCGGCTACCGGCCCAAGCCCAAGAAGGTCAAGAGCCTCGCGGGCCGCTCGTACTGGGCGAGCACGACCGGTAGCGGCTCCGACGCGATCTGGCAGGTCCACGGCCTCACGTTCGTCAACAACAAGTGGGTCTACGTGGGGGTGCCCAAGTCCGGGACGCCCAAGTGCTCGAGCAAGGTCAAGGAGTGCAAGCGGTACTCCTACTCGGCCTCCAAGGGCACGCTCAAGATCGGCAAGCTCCGCGCCAAGGTGAACTCCGAGGGCATCAAGGTCACGAAGCCCGCCAAGAAGTCCGACCCGAAGGTCATGTACACGCCGCTCAAGAGCGTCAAGAAGGGCTCGAAGATCTCCGCCAAGCTCGAGTACATCGACGGCAGCGGCCCGTGCCCGCCGTCGTGCCGCTCGTGGTGGGACAACCTGACGCTCAAGAAGAACGGGACGTTCACGAGGAACCCGGGATCGATCTCGACGTTCGGCTTCATTCCCTACCAGACCTTCGTCTCCACGTCGGGACCGGTCAAGAAGGGCACCTACAAGATCCTGTCGAAGAACCGCATCCGCTTCACGTGGAAGGACGCCGAGACGGGCAAGACGAAGAAGGAGACCCGCACGATCGGGATCGACCAGAACGAGCTGGGCAAGCACAACCCGAAGTACGGCCTGCTCATCGGGGACGACCCCTACCTGCCGTAGCCGGAGCACGTGACGCTCGGCCGGGTCCCTGCACGGGGCCCGGCCGTCGTCGTCCCCGGGGCCGCGGTCTACGGGAAGGCGCCACGGGACGCCGTCGTCGGCGGGACTACTGGTAGAGCGGCGTGAGCTCCTCGTACTCCTCGACGCTCCCGCCACGCAGGCACACCTCGATGATCTCGCGGCCGAGCGGGTCGAGGTCATCGGTGAGGAACTGCACGAGCTCGGACGCGAAGAAGTCCTGGATGATCGCCGCGCCCGCGTCGTAGGCCTCGTGGCCCACGCGCGACTGGTTCTCCGGGAACAGCAGCGTGGGGCGCACCTGCTGGCCGTCGAGCTTGACCTCGCGGGGCGTGAACCCGAAGAGCGGGAACCGGGCCGGCACGAGCTCCTCGCGCCAGATGCGCCCCCCGCCGCGGCGCGCGAGGTACTCGCGCGCGAGCCACTGCGCCGCGAAGCCCACCTTGTACGCGCCGATGTGCTGGTTGGGCACGAGGACGTAGCGCGTGCGGGGGTGCTCGACGATCTGGCGCAGCGCGAGGTTCGCGGCCTCGACCTTGGTGCCCGTCGAGAACGGCCAGAACGAGCCGACGCCCTCGGCCACCATGCCGCCCGTGCCGAGCCTCGCGCGTTCGGCGGCACTCTCGCCGATCGAGGGGTTCTTGTCGCCGCGCGGGGCGACGAGCCGCCACAGCCACGCGAGGGCGGGCGGGACGACGTGCATCATGCCCATGACGCCGTACGACGGCGCCTCGCGCGTGCACGCCGGCATGCGCACCCCGAACGTGCGCACGTCGACCTCGCGCGGCTCGTCGACGACGCCGCGCACGAAGCGACGGGGGATGACGACGCGCGGGTTGGGGCAGGGCTTGCCCGTCGAGTCGAGCGTGTGGTCCCACGGCAGGATCGTGGCGCCCGGTGCGCCGTCGACGGACAGGAACACGAGCGGGTCGGGCGGGTGGATGACGGCGCGCTCGAGGCTCGGCTCCATGCCGTACTCCTTGAGCCCATCGACCCGCACGAACCACCCGTCCTCCGCGTCGGACACGACGAGCCGCCCGTCGCCGCGCTGCACGGCAGGGTGGCACAACGTCATGTCGTCCGTGACGGGCGCGAGAGAGCTCGACTCGCCGAGCGTGACGAAGTAGGGCTCGCCCGTGACGACGTTCGTGCCGAAGAGGATGCGACCGTCGTCCTCGCGCCGGATCTCCTGGCACATCTCCGACTTGCCGCCGCCCGAGGCGCCCTCGTGCATGAACACCGTCTCGTTCTCGTACGGCGTGCGCACCCGCACCGAGGACGCGTGCGCCGTGAGCCACCCTTCCCGGGCGCCGATGTCGAGCAGCACGGAGAAGACGCCCTTCTTCGCGCTCGGCCCCGGGTAGAGGTTGTAGGCGAAGACCTCGTGGAGCGACTCGGTGCGGTCGTGGACCACGACCTGCCGGCCCGCGAAGTGCGTGTGGCGCATCGGCGGGGCGAGGTAGAGGATCGAGCGCGGTGTGAACGGCCCGAGCTCGTCGAACGTCACCCAGCCCTGCAGGTCCGCGAGGACCAGGGCGAAGAACGCCGCGTTCGCGGGCACGACGGCGATCGAGGGGTAGCCGAGCTGGGGGCCGCCCGCCTTGAACGGCACGACGACGAGCTCGTGGCTCGCGAGCCAGTCGAGCGTGTCCTGCTTGGTCGCGGCGAACTCCTCGCCGAAGACGTCGCGGTAGCGCGGCTTGTCCGTCGGCAGGTCGTCCGCGACGCGCATGCAGTCCGGGTCGCGCCGGCGCATGTAGTCCTCGGGGTAGTTCACGGCGATCCCGTTGCGCCCGCGCACCACGGTCGCCTCGAGCACCCGCTCGCCGTCGACCTCGTACGTGACCTCGCCGGGCGTCCCGCCACAGGCCACCGAGAGCTCGAACAGCTCGGCGCGCGTCGCGGGGACGATCACTCGCGGGCTCGCCTCGAGGGCCGCACGGACCGCGGCGGGAAGGTCGATCTCGGGCAGGACTGCAACACTGCTGGTTTGCATGGGCCAGATCCTCCGTTGGTAGTTCCTTGACCGTAGGCCTGGGCTGCCCGCGCGCCTTGGGACCTGTGACCCGTTCTCTGCGGTACTTCCAGCGCTTACTGGCGCGCGCGTACGCTGACCACGTGCGGCTCGACGGCGCGCGGACACTGGCGTGGCGACTCGCTCGCCACGCCCTGAGCCCTGCGGTCGGCGCGACGGTGGGTGACGTGGTTCGGCGCGTGGTCGCGCTGC
>JAAYZM010000263.1 GCA_012514835.1 Actinomycetales bacterium | reverse complement strand
GCGCGGCGGTCGCCCGCGCGCGCGGCGGCGTGGGCCCGCGCGCTCGCGGGGTGCAGCGCGGCGTGCAACCTGCGCCGAGCGTGCGGCGGGTGGGCATCGAGTGTCCGACGGCGAGCAGCGGCCAGGTCGCGCCCCCATGCCAGTGCACGGTCGGCACCCGCCAGGTCTGCCACGATCCGGTCCACGATCATGCGGGCGCGCGTGAGATCTTCTGCGCCCAGGCCAGGCGCAAGGCCCGCGAGGTCCCGCAACGTCACGAGCCGCACCCCGGTCAGGTCGCCGACGGCGGGATCCACGTCCCGGCGCAGCGCGAGGTCGACGACGGCGAGCGGCGGGGTGCTCGGCGCGCCCGCGAAGTGCTCGGGGCCCAGCACCGTGCCGCTGCCCGAGCACGTGATCACGAGGTCTGCCGCGGCGATCGCCGTCGTCAGCTCTTCGGGGGTGCTCAGCACACCGAGGCCGCGGGGCTCCGCGAACTCCGCGGCCCGGCCCGTCGCGGAGAACACGTCCACGTGACGCACGCCGCGCCGCGCGAGTGCGGCCACGACGGCGCCCGCGTAGGAGCCGGTCCCCACGAGCACGCACCGGGTCAGCATGCTGGGATCGGCCTCTGTGCGAGTGCCCGCAGGTCGCGCCCCCGAAGGAGTCAGCCCGGCCGCGTCGAGGGCCACGTCCACCACGGAACGCCCGAGCGCGCCGAGCGACGTCTCCGTCGCCACCTGCCGCGCCGCACGGGACGCCGCGCTCACGAGGCGTTCGAGCGCCCCCGTCATGGCGCCGTCCACGCGGGACTCGGCGGCGGCGCGGCGCACCTGGCCTGCGATCTCGCGCTCGCCGAGCACCATCGAGTCGAGGCCTGCCGCCACGGCGCACAGGTGCGCCACCGGGTGAGAGACGAGGGCGAGCGTGGCACGGACATCGGCCAAGAGCAGTCCGAGGGTCTGCGCGACGGCCTCGGTCACGGCGTGGGCGTCGTCGTCGGCCCCCTCCGTCTCGACGCGCGCGGGCCCGCGGGGGGTGCGTCCGGCCCGCGGACCGCCGTCGGCCACGTCGAGGTAGAGCTCGAACCGGTTGCACGTCGCGAGGACCACCACGCCGCGCACGCCGGGGCACGCCGCGAGGACGGCTCGGCGGACGGCGGCGGGCCGTGCGCTGAGCCGCTCGAGGGTCTCCAGGCCCACCTGGTGGTGGCGGGCGGCGAGGGCGAGGATCGGCATCGCGGCGAGTCAAGCACGCGGGTGTTACGGCCGCGTTGCGGGGCGCTCACCGGCTCCGGGTCGCGGAACGCCCATGGGCGCGAGGCCCTCCACCCAGCACAATGGGCGCATGACGTCCGCCGCCACGCCCCCGGCCCCGACCGTGGTGCGTCTGGGCACGCGGGCGAGCCTGCTGGCCATGACGCAGTCGCGGCTCGTGGCCCGCGCGCTCGAGGAGGCCCACGCGGCGGCGCACCCGTCCGGCCCGGCGCTGCGCGTCGAGCTGGTCGAGATCAGCACGCTCGGGGACCGGTCCTCGGCCCCGCTCGAACAGCTGGGCGGGACAGGTGTGTTCGTCACGGCCGTGCGTGCGGCGGTCCTCGGGGGCCGCTGCGACGTGGCCGTCCACTCGCTCAAGGACCTGCCCACGGGGGCCGCCGTCGGGCTCGCCCCGCCCGTGGTGCCCCCGCGCGCCGACCCGCGTGACGCCCTGTGCGCGCGCGACGGCCTCGACCTCGCGAGCCTGCCCGCAGGCGCTGTGGTGGGTACCGGAGCGCCGCGGCGCCGGGCCGCCCTGCTCGCCGCCCGCCCGGACCTCGAGGTGGTGGGCCTGCGCGGCAACGTCGACTCGCGGCTCGCCCGCGTGGGGGCCGACCTCGACGCCGTGATCCTCGCCGTCGCGGGCCTCGCGCGCATCGACCGGCTCGACGCCGCCACCTCGCTGCTCGACCCGGCCGAGTTCCCGCCCGCGCCCGGGCAGGGTGCGCTCGCCGTCGAGGTGCTCGCTTCCCTCGATTCCGCGAGCCCGCTCGCCGGTGCGCTCGCCGCGATCGACCACGCGCCCACCCGCCTGGCCGTCCTGGCAGAGCGCGCCGTGCTCGCCCGCCTCGAAGCTGGCTGCTCCGCACCCGTCGGCGCGATCGGCCGGGTCGAGGGCGGTCGCCTCACGCTCACCGCGAGCGCCTTCGCCGCCGACGGCGCAACATGGGTCGACGCGCACGGCAGCATCGAGGTGTCCGACGGCGAGGGGTTGGGCGATCCGGCGGCCGGAGCCGACCGTGCCGTGGTGTCCGACGACGACGCTGCCCTGGCGCTCGGCACGCGACTGGCCGACGAGCTTCTCGCGGGCGGGGCGCGCGAGCTCGCCGCACCGTCGTGATCGCCGACGGAGGTCCCCTGGCCGGGCGGCGCGTGCTGGTGCCCGTCGCGGCGGGTAGAGAGCGGGCGCTCGTGAGCCACCTCGACGCCCTCGGGGCGACCGTGACGACGGCCGTGCTCGCGCAGATCGCACCGGCCGCGGACCCGCAAGCCGTCACCGCGGCGCTCGACCCGCTCGCGGCGGGCGGCTTCGCGTGGCTCGCCGTGACGTCCTCCCACGCCGTCGATGCGCTCGAAGCCGCCGCAGCCGCCTGGACACGGGCGATCGCTTCACCGGGGGCCACCGCCCCCGCCGGGCTCGCGGCAGTCATTCACGCAGGTCAAGCGGCTGTTCCTGGCTCGACACGGGTCGCCGCCGTGGGACCCGCGACGGCCCGAGCGCTCGCCGCCGTAGGGATCGAGGCGGACCTGCTGCCCACCGGGGAGCGCTCCGCGCGCGGACTCCTCGACGCCTGGCCAACTCCGCCCGCACAGGTCCGGTCAGAGGCGTCCGGCAGCGGGAGTGACGTGCTGCTGGCCCAGGGCGACCTGGCTGAGCCGGTGCTCGCGGAGGGCCTCGTCGCGCGGGGTTGGCACCCGTCCGCCGTCGTCGTCTACCGGAACCTGCCCGCCCCGCCGCTCGACGCGACCCTGCTCGCGGACCTGGCCGCGGGATCTTTCGACGCGGTGCTCCTGACGTCCGGCTCGGTAGCAGACCGCCTCTTCGCCCAGCTCCGCGATCACGCTGAACGATTCGGTGCGTCTGGCGCACCCAAGCGTTCAGCGTCTTGGGCTGGGCTCGCGGAGGGGACGCGGTTCGTGGCGCTCGGACCTCGGACGGCCGAGGTACTGGTCCGTTCCGGTGTCACGGTCGCCGCAGCGAGCGAAGGGCCCGACGCCGAGGCCGTGGCGCTCGCCATCCTGGCCGCCGTCGGCCATGTCCCCGCGAGCCACGAAACGCCCGCGACACATGGGCCCGGCACACTCGGTCGCACCCCGCCCTCCACCGAGGAGCCCGCATGACCGATCGCCTGCGCCGCTTGCGCACCACGCCCGCGCTGCGCCGCCTCGTGGCCGAGACGCACGTGAACCCGTCCCAGCTGGTGCTGCCGCTGTTCGTGCGCGAGGGGCTGACCGAGCCCGCACCCATCGCGTCGATGCCCGGCGTGGTCCAGCACTCGCGGGACTCGTTGCGGGTAGCCGTCGCGGAGGCGGCCGCGGCGGGGCTGGGCGGCGTCATGCTGTTCGGGGTCCCCGACGACCACGACGCCGAGGGCACCGGCGCGACGGACCCCGCGGGGATCCTCAACGTGGCGATCGCGGACGCCGTCGCGGAGGCGGGCGACGCGCTCACGGTGCAGGCGGACCTGTGCCTCGACGAGTTCACGGACCACGGGCACTGCGGCGTGCTGCGCCCCGGCCCGCGCGGCGACCTTGTGGTGGACAACGACGCAAGTCTCGAGCGGTACCGCGACATGGCCCTCGCGCAGGCGGCGGCGGGGGCGCACGTGCTGGGTCTCAGCGGCATGATGGACGGCCAGGTCGCCGCGGTGCGCGAGGCGCTGAACGGCGCGGGTCGCACCGACGTGGCCCTGCTGGCGTACGCGGCGAAGTACGCGTCGGCGTTCTACGGGCCGTTCCGCGATGCGGTCGAGTCGCAGCTCGAGGGCGACCGGCGCGCGTACCAGCTGGACCCCGCCAACCGGCGCGAGGGACTGCGCGAGGCGCTCGAGGACGTGGCCCAGGGCGCGGACATCGTCATGGTGAAGCCCGCGAGCAGCTACCTCGACGTGCTCGCCGACGTGGCCGCCGCGAGCCTCGTGCCCGTCGCCGCGTACCAGGTCAGTGGCGAGTTCGCGATGCTCGAGGCCGCCGCCGCGCACGGGTGGATCGACCGACGCGCGGCCATCACCGAGTCCGTGCTCGCGATCCGCCGCGCCGGCGCGGACATCGTGCTGACCTATTGGGCGACCGAGCTCGCCGGGTGGCTGCGGGCCGGGGCATGAGCGGGGCCGACGGCGGCCGCCTGGGCTCGGACGCGTGGTTCGCGCGAGCCCGCGACGTGCTGCCCGGCGGGGTCAGCTCCCCGGTGAGGGCGTTCGGCTCCGTGGGCGGGGCGCCGCGGTTCCTCGTCTCCGCGCGCGGCGCATACGTGACGGACGCCGACGGCGTGGAGCGGGTGGACCTCGTGGGCTCGTGGGGGCCCGCGATCCTGGGTCACGCCCACCCCGCGGTGGTCGAGGCCGTCCAGGCCGCTGCGGCACGCGGGCTGTCCTTCGGGGCGTCCACCCCGGGAGAGGTCGAGCTCGCCGAGGAGATCCGCGCGCGGCTCGGACGGGCGGTCGACGGATCGCCGTCGTCGGGCACCGCAAGCCCTGTGGAGCTGGTGCGTTTCGTGTCGACGGGCACGGAGGCGACCATGACGGCGCTGCGGCTCGCGCGTGCGGCGACGGGGCGCGAGCTCGTGGTCGCGTTCGCGGGTTGTTATCACGGGCACGTCGACGCGCTGCTCGCGGAGGCCGGTTCGGGGCTCGCGACGCTCGCGCTGCCGGGCTCGGCGGGTGTGCCGGAGTCCGTCGCGGCCCAGACGCTCGTGCTGCCCTACGGCGACCTCGCGGCGCTCGAAGCAGCCTTCGCGACCCACGGCGAGCGCATCGCGGCGGTGATGCTCGAGGCCGTTCCCGCGAACATGGGCGTGGTGCCGCCGCCGCCGGGGTTCAACGCCAGCGTGGTCGCGACGGCGCGGGCGCACGGCGCGCTCACCGTGCTCGACGAGGTGCTCACCGGCTTCCGCGTGGGACCGGCTGGGCGGTGGGGGCTCGAGGGTGCTGTCGAGGGCTGGGTCCCTGACCTCGTGACCTTCGGGAAGGTGGTGGGAGGCGGGTTGCCGGTGGCCGCCGTCGGCGGACCGCGCGCCCTGCTCGAGCTGCTCGCCCCGAGCGGGCCGGTGTACCAGGCGGGGACGCTGTCCGGGAACCCCGTGGCCGTGGCGGCGGGGCTCGCGACGCTGCGCGGGGCCGACGACGGCGTCTACGCTCGGCTCGATCATGTCGCCGAGACTCTGGGCCGCGAGGTGGGGGCCGCGCTCGACGCGGCGGGTGTGGCGCACCGGGTCCAGGCCGCGGGGAACCTGTTCTCGGTGTTCTTCGGGGCGGACGCGGCCGAACGCGGCGTGCGGGACTTCGCGGCCGCGCGGGCGAGCGAGACGTGGCGGTACCCGGCGTTCTTCCACGCGCTGCTGGATGCGGGGGTCGCCCTGCCGCCGAGCCCGTTCGAGGCGTGGTTCGTCTCCGCCGCGCACGACGGCACCGCCGTGAGCCGCATCGTGGCGGCCCTCCCGGCCGCAGCCCGCGCCGCCGCGAGGGCAACCCCCTGAGCCACGAGGAGATCGGAAGCGTTCGTGCCGGGTGGCGGCACAGAGTCTTCGCCCCTCCGCGCTGGCGATGCAGCGCAGTGCTACCTGAGGGCTAGGCACGATCCGACTTTGAGTGGATGCGCCCAGGGCGGGTCGGGGGGAGGATTCGGAGGTGGGACGGCCGCCGAGCCGTCCGCCGTCGACCACAGGGGGTCCTCATGTTTGCGTCGCGGGCGACTCGCGCGCTGTGCGCCGTCGTCGTCCTCGGCATGTCCGCGGGCTGCGCCCTGCTGGACGGGGACGGCCTCGACGAGCCGACCCTCACGGACACCGCGGCGCAGCAGGCGGCGACGAGCCTCGCGACGGCGCTCGACGACCTGGGCGCGCGGTTCCTCGTGGGCGATCCCGCCACGGAGCGGTTGCAGGTGCTGCGCTGGGAGGACGACCCGGCACAGGCCACGGAGCGGCTCTCGGAGCAGCTCGCGATGTCGCACGGCGCCTCGGCGTTCGTGCGGGCGTGCGCCCATGACTTCGAGCGGCGCTCGGACGCGGGCACGGCCGTGACGCTCGAGACCCGCGTCACGGAGACGGAGCCGCTCGGGACGGACGAGGCCGGCGTGGACTGGGTGCGCGTCGAGATCGCGCAGGACGAGACGCACGACGACGGCGAGGTCACGTCCTCTGCCACGAGCTACGGGATCGGGGTGGCGGACGGCTCGGTGGTGGCCGTGCGCGACCTCTCGGGCGTGCACGCGGACCAGGCCTCCGCCGCGGGGGTCACGAGCGCGTTCGTGGCGGCCGTCGCGAGCGGGGACGAGGGGTTCGTCGAGGATCGCGTGGACACCGAGGTGGTGTCGGACCAGGACGTCGCGGCGCTGCGGGCGTGGCTCGCGGCGGCTGGTGAGTACGGGGTGGCGGAGCTGCCCGCGGCCCAGGAGGGCTCGATGCGGGTCGCCTACGTGGTGCCGGAGCACGGGCCGCTCGTGCGCTTCGATGTGCACGGCGGGACGGCGCGCGGGTCCACGCCGACGGTGACCTGGGAGATCATCTCGGCGCCGTGAGTCGCGTCACCTCACCTCGCCAGGAATACCCCATGGGGGTATGCTCGTTGTTCCGAGCGAGACCCCGGGAGGCACCGTGCACGGCTACACGAGCGACAAGGACGACTACCTCAAGCGCCTGCGCCGCATCGAGGGCCAGGTGCGCGGCATCGCCCGCATGGTCGACGAGGACACGTACTGCATCGACGTCCTGACCCAGATCTCCGCCGTCACCAAGGCGCTGCAGGCCGTGAGCATCGGCCTGGTCGAGGACCACCTCGCGCACTGCGTGGTCGACGCCGCCCGCAACTCTCCCGAGGAGGGCGCTGCGAAGGTCAAGGAAGCCTCCGACGCGATCGCTCGACTCGTCCGCAGCTGAACCCCCTTTCGTCCCCACCCCCAGGAGGAACCATGTCCACCACCGCCACGTACCAGGTCGACGGCATGACGTGCGGCCACTGCGCCCAGTCCGTCACCGAGGAGCTCACCGCGCTCGACGGCGTGAGCGACGTCCAGGTCGAGCTCGTGGGCGGGGGCACGTCCACCGTGACCGTGACCTCGGACGCCCCCCTCGAGCGCGACGCCGTCGCGGCTGCCGTGACCGAGGCCGGCTACGCCCTGACCCCGCCGCGCTCGCTGCTCTGAGCCACGTCGCTCTGAGCCTCCCGCCGGGGTCGCGCCCCGGACACCTTCCCTCGTGAGAGGACCCGCAATGACCGACCAGACCCCCACCCTGCCCGTCCTCGCGACGCTCGACCTCGAGGTCGAGGGCATGACGTGCGCGTCGTGCGTGGCCCGCGTCGAGCGCAAGCTCGGCAAGATCCCCGGCGTCACGGCCACCGTCAACCTGCCGCTCGAGTCCGCGCACGTCGAGCTCACCCAGGACGTCGCGACCGAGGACGTCCTCAAGGCCGTCGAGGGTGCGGGCTACTCCGCGCGCCTCGTCGCGCGTGAGGAGAAGGCGGGGGCCGACGGCGGGCACGGGTCCGACGGCGATCACGCTGCGCACTCGTCCCACGGCGAGGGGTCCGACGGCGATCACGCCAGCGACTCGGCATCCGGGGACCACTCGGGTCACCACCACGAGGAACAGCACGCAGGGGACGCCGTCGTCGGACACTCCGCCGTCGGGCACGAGCATGGCGACCCCGCGCACTCGGGCGACCCCGCGCACGCCGGGCACTCCGCGCGCGAGCACGCACTGTCGGGGCACTCGATGGCCCCCGGGCACTCGATGGACGCGGACGAGGACACGTCCTCCCCGGCCGAGCGTCGGGGCCGTGACCTGCGCCGACGCCTCGTGGTGAGCGCGTGGCTCGCGCCGATCACGATGCTGTCGATGATCCCGGCGTGGCAGTTCCCGGGCTGGCAGTGGCTCGTCGCAGCGGCGACTCTCCCGGTCGTCACGTGGGGCGCGTGGCCGTTCCACAAGGCTGCGTTCAAGGCGGCCCGGCACGGCGCGTCGACGATGGACACGCTCGTCTCGCTCGGCGTGATCGCGGCGACCGCGTGGTCCCTGTGGGCGCTCTTGCTAGGCGGCGCGGGCGAGATCGGCATGCGCATGGCGTTCACGCTGTGGCCCGCCGCGGCGGCCGGTCACGGGGCCGCGATGCCGGAGCTCTACTTCGAGGTCGCGGCCGTGGTCGTGACGTTCTTGCTGCTCGGGCGCTACCTCGAGCACCGCTCGCGGCGCTCGGCTGGGGACGCGCTGCGCACCCTGCTGGACCTGGGCGCCAAGGAGGCCGCGCTCCTCGAGACGGGCCCGGACGGACGCCGGGTCGAGCGGCTCGTGCCGATCTCCGACCTGCGCGTGGGCGACCTGTTCGCCGTGCGCCCGGGCGAGAAGGTCGCGACGGACGGCGAGGTGGTCGAGGGTCGGTCCGCCGTCGACGCGTCGCTCCTGACCGGTGAGCCCGTGCCCGTCGAGGTGGGCCCGGGTTCCGACGTCACGGGCGCGACGATCAACACGTCCGGCCACCTCGTGGTGCGGGCCAGCCGCGTGGGCGCCCAGACGGTGCTCGCGCAGATCGGCAAGCTCGTCACGGCCGCCCAGACGGGCAAGGCGCCCGTGCAGCGGCTCGCGGACCGGATCTCCGCGGTGTTCGTGCCCGTGGTGATCGTGATCGCGCTCGGCACGTTCGCCGTGTGGATGTTCACGGGGGCTGGCCTGCAGCCCGCGTTCACGGCCGCCGTGGCCGTGCTGATCATCGCGTGCCCGTGCGCCCTCGGCCTCGCGACGCCCACCGCGTTGCTGGTGGGCACCGGCCGCGGCGCGCAGCTGGGCGTGCTCATCAAGGGCCCCGAGATCCTCGAGGAGACCCGCCGCGTCGACACCGTGGTGCTCGACAAGACCGGCACCCTCACCCAGGGCCGCATGCGCGTCGAGCGCGTGGTCGCGGCCGACGGCGAGTCCGCCGACGACGTCCTCGAGCACGCCGCCGCCGTCGAGGCTCGCTCCGAGCACCCCATCGCGCGGGCCATCGCGGCCGCGGGCGAGGAGGCTGCGGCCGAGCGTCGCGTCGCCTCGGGGATCGGGGCCGACGACGGCGAGCCCGCAGGAACCGGCACGCCCGGGGCCGGTGTCGACGACGGTGCCCCTGGTGCGGAGTCCTCCACCCCGCAGCTCGGGGGCGACGGCGTGGAGATCGGGTCGCTCGAGGTGCGCGACTTCGTCTCCGGGG
>JAAYZM010000262.1 GCA_012514835.1 Actinomycetales bacterium | reverse complement strand
CGGTGAGGCTGGTGTGGACGTGGCGTTCGTCGCCGGTCTCCTCGACGGGGGTGTGCTCGTCTCGAACGGTTCGGGTCACCTCGAGCCCGGCGCGCTCGAGGTGGTGCGGATCGCGGCAGCGCTCGCCGAGCACGGGATCGACGCACGGCACCTGCGCTCGTTCCGTCAGGCGGCGGACCGCCAGGTGGACGTCGTCGAGCAGATCGCTGCGCCGTGGCGCAGCCAGCGCGGCGCGTCCGCGCGCGCGAAGGCGGGCACCGTGGCGGCCGAGGTCGGGGAGCTGTGCGCGCAGCTCCACACGGCTTTCGTGCGCAGCGGGGTCGAGCGGCTCGACGACTGACCTCGGTCGAGCGTTCCCGGCGCGTCGCGCTCTCGGGCGACGTAGCGTGGACCCGTGCGCAGCGACGACCTGGTCCCTCTCGATGTCGCGGGAGTGCGTCGGCACCTCCCGGCGGAAGATCTCGTCGTGCTGCTCCACGAGCCCGAACGGCGGCTCGTCCTGCCGATCGTGGTGGGACCCGCGGAGGCGACCTCGATCGCGGTGGCCGTCGAGGGTGTGGTTCCCGTGCGGCCCTTGACCCACGACCTGCTGTGCAGCGTGATCGAGGCGACGGGCAACGCGCTCGACCACGTCGAGATCACCCAGCTCGTCGACGGGGTGTTCCACGCGGCCCTCGTGCTCGCGTCCGGCGTCCGGATCGACTCGCGCGCCTCGGACGCGATCGGGGTCGCGGTGCGCACGGGCAGCCCCGTGCTGTGCGTCGTCGCGGTGCTCGACGAGGCGGGCGTCGAGGCGGTCGCGGGTGACGAGGAGCACGAGGTGGAGCGGTTCCGCGAGTTCCTCGAGGGGGTCGAGCCGGAGGACTTCGAGGGGGAAGAACCCTCACCTTGAAGTTCAGGTCGAGACTTCTCGGTGCGACACGCGGGGTTGTCGTTGACGCCCCCCATCCGGAGCCATAGCGTTACCTGGACAGCGCGGGGACGGATCAGCACCCGCGAGCACAACCCGTGGAGGACCCGTGAGCGGCACCGAAGGCAGCGAGGCTCTGGCCGGCGCCGTTCCCCAGAGCGTCCAGGGCCTGCTGTTCGGCGAAGAGCTCCCCGAGCTCGACGCGGACGAGGGCTATCGCGGTCCGACGGCGTGCCGCGCGGCGGGCATCACCTACCGGCAGCTCGACTACTGGGCCCGCACCGGGCTCGTCGAGCCCACGGTCCGCCCCGCGACCGGCTCCGGGACCCACCGCCTCTACTCCTTCCGCGACATCCTCGTGCTCAAGGTCGTCAAGCGACTGCTCGACACGGGAGTCTCCCTCCAGCAGATCCGCACGGCCGTCACCCACCTGCGCGAGCGCGGGGTCGAGGACCTCGCCCAGATCACGCTCATGTCCGACGGCGCGAGCGTCTACGAGTGCACGTCCGCCGACGAGGTGATCGACCTCGTCCAGGGCGGGCAGGGCGTGTTCGGCATCGCCGTCGGGCGCGTCTGGCGCGAGGTCGAGGGCACGCTCGCCGAGCTGCCCACGGAACGCGCCGAGGACTCCACCCCGGCCGTCGCGGACGAGCTCGCCGCGCGGCGCGCTCGCAACGTCGTCTAGATCGACTGGCGCGGGGCGCGCAGCGCCCGGTCGAGCAGCTGGTCGAACGCGAAGGACACGACGCGCGCGGCCGCACCGGGCCACGCGTGGATCGGCACGGCGGCGCCTTGCGCCTGCTGGAGCGCCGCGCGCTCGGGGATGACTGGGCTCAGCACGAGCGGCCCGTAGAGCGTCTTGAGCTCCTCGAGCCGGAACTCCTGCTCGACCGAGCGCGTCTTGACGCGGTTGACCGCGATACCGAGCGGCTGGACCCGCGTGGCCCCGTCACGGCGTAGCTGGTCGATCGTGCGCATCGCCCGTCCCACGGCCATGACGGCGAAGAGGCCCGGCTCGGCCACGACCATCGCTCGGTCGCACGCCGAGAGGCCCATGCGGGTGAGCCCGCCGAGCGAAGGAGGGCAGTCCACGAGCACGAGGTCGTATCCCTGGAGGATCGAGAGCGTCTCGGCGAGGTGGCCCACGGTCTGGGCCGGGATGTCGACGCCGTCGTGGCGTGCGGAGTTCTCGGAGCCGCGCAGCAGGTCGAGACCCTCGGGAGCCCAGGCGCTCTGGGCGAGCGCGCGCTGGATCGTGTCGTACGTCGGGGAGTCG
>JAAYZM010000261.1 GCA_012514835.1 Actinomycetales bacterium | reverse complement strand
TGACCTCTCGGCGCGCCGCCGTCGCCACGGCACACCTGCGACCCTCGTCCCTCGCGACCCGCGCTACGTCCTGGCCCGCGAGGCGCCGCTGCGCTTCATGGCCGCCTCCGCCCTCAGCCGCTGGTGACATCGGCGCCACCCAGGACCCAGGGGCGACGCCGAGCCCGCTCGATATGCTGATCCGGGCCCGCGAGACCGGCCCGGACTCCCGGCAGAAGGACACCCATGCGCATCGCCGTCGTCGCCCTCGGCAAGATCGGCCTCCCGCTCGCGGCGCAGTTCGCGCGCGCCGGTCACGAGGTGGTGGGCGTGGACATCAACGCCGAGCTCGTGGCCACGGTGAACCGGGGTGAGGAGCCGTTCCCGGGGGAGGCCCACCTCGCGGAGACGCTTGCCGAGCTGGTCCCGAGCGGCCAGCTGCGCGCGACCACCGACTACGCGGAGGCGATCGGCCCGGCGGACGCCGTCGTCGTCGTGGTCCCCCTCTTCGTGGACGAGGCGACGGCCCAGCCCGACTTCGCGTGGATGGACGCCGCGACCCGCTCCCTCGCGGAGCACTTGCGCCCCGGCACGCTCGTGTCCTACGAGACCACCCTGCCCGTCGGCACCACGCGCAACCGCTGGAAGCCGCTCATCGAAGAGGTCTCGGGGCTCACCGAGGGCACGGACTTCCACCTCGTGTTCTCCCCCGAGCGCGTCCTCACGGGCCGGGTGTTCGCCGACCTGCGGCGCTACCCCAAGCTGGTCGGGGCTCTGTCCGACGACGGTGCCCGCCGGGCCCGTGACTTCTACGAGGCGGTCCTGCAGTTCGATGAGCGGCCGGATCTCGCCCGCCCCAACGGCGTGTGGGACCTGGGCTCGGCGGAGGCCGCGGAGATGGCGAAGCTCGCCGAGACCACGTACCGCGACGTGAACATCGGGCTGGCCAACCAGTTCGCGCTGTTCGCCGAGCAGGTGGGCGTGGACATCTACGCCGTGATCGAGGCGTGCAACTCCCAGCCGTACTCGCACCTGCACAAGCCCGGCATCGCGGTGGGCGGACACTGCATCCCGGTGTACCCGAGGCTGTACCTGTCCGGCGACCCGGACGCGTCGATCGTGAGCACGGCGCGTGCGGCGAACGCGGCGATGCCCGGGCACGTCGTGGCGCGGGCGGCCGAGCTGCTCGGCGACCTCACGGGCCTGCGCGCCGTGGTGCTCGGGGCGTCCTACCGCGGCGGCGTCAAGGAGACGGCGTTCTCCGGGGTGTTCGCCACCGTCGACGCGCTGCGCGCGCGGGGCGCCCTCGTGGCCGTCCACGACCCGATGTTCACCGACGCCGAGCTCGCCGCGCACGGCTGGGACGCCCACCACCTCGGTGAGCCCGCGGACCTCGTGGTGATCCAGGCCGACCACCGCGAGTACGCCGCCCTCACACCCGCGGACGTCCCGGGTGTCCGGCTCCTCGCCGACGGTCGCAACATCACCGACCCCGCCGCGTGGGCCGGTGTCCCGCGCTTCACCGTCGGCGCCGGACCCTCTGGAGTGACGGCCTCGGGAGCCACCGCTTGAGCTGGTGGGCGCTCGCTGCCCCCGTGGCGGTGATCGCTGCGCTCTACCTCGTGCCCGGGTGGGCACTCTTGCGCGCCGCGGGCGTGCGCGGTCTGCTCGCCGTGGGCGCGGCCCCGGCACTCTCCGCGGCGTACCTCGGCGTGGCGGGCCTCGCGCTCGACCGGGCGGGCATCGCGTGGGGCTGGGTGCCGCTCGTGGGGGGTCTCGTCCCGCTCGTGGCCGTTGCGGCCCTGTGCGGGCGGGCGGTGCGGCGCGCGGCCGCGCAGCGCGGGCTCGCGCCCGGCGGGCCGTGGTCGAGCGGGTACGGCCTGGGCCGACGGCGGTCCCTCGTGCTGGCCGCCGCGCTCGCCGCGAGCGCTGTGACGTTCCTCGTGCCGTACGTGATCGGGCTCGGCGCGCCCGACGCCGTGGTGCAGCAGTGGGACGCCGTGTTCCACGCGAGCGGTGTCCAGCTCATCCGGGACACGGGCAACGCGTCGATGCTCGGTGCGATGCAGGGCCAGTACGGGGCGGCGGCTCCCGGGGTCTACTACCCGGTGGTGTGGCACGCCGCGGCGTCGCTCGCGCCGGGCAGCGTCGCGCTCGTCATGAACGCCTCGGTCATGGTGATCGGGGCGGGCGTGTGGCTCCTCGGGCTCGCGGCACTGGGCCGCGTGCTCGGTGCGGGAGCCGCGTGGAGCCTCGCGGTGTGGACGCCCGTGCTCGGCGCGGCGTTCGGGCTCTTCCCGAGCCGGATCCTGGTCGAACTCTCGCAGTTCCCCCTCGGGCTCGCGCTCGCCGTGATCCCCGGCGCCCTCGCGCTGTTCCTCGCCGCGAGCCGCACCGCACCCGGCGAGCTCGGCCTGACCTCAGGCGCGCGGCGCGGCGTCACGTTCCTGGTCCTCCTCACGGCCCTCGCCGGCGTCGCGCTCGCCCACGGCGCGGGGCTCTTCTCGCTCTTGCTCGTGCTCCTGCCCGCCGTGCTGCTGCGGCTCGTGCGCGGGGTGCGGCACTGGTGGGTGTCCGGTCGCCGCCGGGCCGCCGTCGTGCTCTCCCTCGCGTTCGGGTTCGCATTCCTCCTCGGCTTCGCCCTCGTGCTGACCAGCCCGGCCGTGCGCGCAGTGGCCGCCTACACCTACGACGTCCACGACTTCTTCGCCGTGACGCTCTACCGCACGCTCTTTGACCTGCCCACCGCGCCCACGGTGCCGGGGCTGTGGCCGCTCGCCCTGCTCACGGTGCTGGGTGCGGTGGTGGTCGCACGCCGCAGCGAGCTCGCGGGCGTGCGGTGGCTCGTGTGGTCCGCGGGGGCCGTGCTGGTGGTCGCGATGGCCGCCGCGGGCGGGCTCGGGCCGCTGCGCATCCTCGGCGGCCCGTGGTACTCGCAGGTCCCACGCATCGTCGCGGTGTTCCCCGTGGTGGCCGCACCGCTCGCCGCGATCGGGCTCCTCGTGCTCGCGGGGTGGGTGCGCCGCCGGTGGCCTGGCATCCGGGGCGCCGCGGCGATCGTGGTGCTCGTCGCCTTCGTGGCCACGGTGGGCTGGTCCGCCCCGTGGAAGGCCGAGCGCGGCGGCCGCTACACCCTCCCCGAGCCGATCCAGTGGGGCACCATGCTCAGCGCGCAGGAGCTCGCCCTGATCGAGCGCCTCCCGCAGACCACTCCCGCCGACGCCGTGATCCTGGGCGACCCCGCCAACGGGGCGGCCTTCGCATACTCGATCGCCCAGCGGCGCGTCGTCTTCCCCCAGCTCGACCCGTCCAACCAGTCACCGGCCCAGCGCACGCTGCGCTTCGGCTTCCACCAGCTCACCCAGGCGCCCGCGATCTGCGAGGCCGTGCGCGAGCTGGGCGTGACGCACTTCTACCAGGACACCAGCACGGTCGAGGAGGGCGCGAAAGTCTCCGAGGATTGGCCCGGTCTCACCAACCCCGTGACCGTCGACCGGCTCGACGGCCTCGCGCAGGTCGACACCACCCCCGACGGCCAGGCCACCCTCTACGAGGTCACCGCCTGCTAGCTCTCGGGCGCGCAGCTCACAGGAGGGCAGCGCCCAGGGCGGCACTACCGACGACGACGGCCCACGGGGGGACCCGGCGCGTCAGGAGCGCCGCGAACCCGGCCGCCGCCACGAGCCCCGAGGCGAGCGACGTGACGCCGTGGGCGATCACGGGGTCCCACAGGGCCGCCGCGAGGAGGCCCACGACCCCCGCGTTGGCGCCCATGATCGCGCGCCGCACCCGGTGCATCGACCTGACTCGTGCGAGG
>JAAYZM010000260.1 GCA_012514835.1 Actinomycetales bacterium | reverse complement strand
GTCATGAGGCCGATCACCGTGGCCGGCGTGACCTCGAATCCGACCGTCGCGTACACGCCCACCGTGATGGTGAGGTCACACAGCAGCGCGATGACCGCGGCGAGCGCCATGCGCCACGTGCGGAAGTACAACGTCATGACCACGGTCACGAGCACGAGGAAGACGATGACACCCTGGATGGCCTTGCCCGAGACGTCCTGACCCCACGAGGGGCCGATGAACGCGCTCGCGACGGCCGAGAGCTCGACGCCGTACGCGTCGGCGAGGGCCGCCCGCACCTGCTCGACCTGCTCCGAGGTGAGCTGCGAGGTCTGGATCCGCAGCGAGTTCCCACCCACCGTCGAGATACGGACCTCTTCTGCGGGGTTGATCGCCGTGATCGTGTCGATCGCGATCTGCTGGGACGTGTCCGCCGGGCTTGAGACGGTGAACTCCGAACCGCCACGGAACTCGATGCCGGGCTCGAGGCCCTTGAAGCCGAGCACGAGGCCCGACAGGATCACGAGCGCACCGGTGATCATGAACCAGAGCTTGCGCCGGCCCACGATGTCGTACGAGCGGCGTCCCGTGTAGAGGTCGTTGCCCCACTGGGCGAAGTTGACGGCCATCAGGACTCGTTCCCCTCGGTCTGCTCGGCTGCGGCCTTCGCGGCGGCGCGCCGTTCGGCGATGGTCATGGTGGGTCCGCCCTTGCCGAACGCCGGGGCGGGTTCCCTCGCGGGCTCACCGGCCGGCGTCACGTCGTCGGACACCGCCTTGGACGCCCGCTCCCCCGCCTGGACCACCTTGCCGCGACCCACGTACCGCGGGCCGTCGACGCCGAGGCGACGCGGGTCGAGGCCCGAGGCCGGGTGGCCCTGGCCGAAGAACTTCGTCTTGGCGAGCAGCACCATGAGCGGGTGCGTGAAGCAGAAGACGATGAGCAGGTCGATGAGGGTGGTCAGACCGAGCGTGAACGCAAACCCGCGCACGCCACCGACGGCGAGCGAGTAGAGGACCACGGCCGCGAGGAAGTTCACGGCGTCGGACGCGATGATGGTGCGCTTCGCGCGCGACCAGCCCTTCTCTACCGCGGCCGGGAGGGTGCGTCCGTCGCGTAGCTCGTCCCTGATGCGTTCGAAGTAGACGATGAACGAGTCTGCCGTGATGCCGATCGCGACGATCAGACCCGCGACACCAGGCAACGACAAGCGGTAGCCCTGCGACCACGACAGCACCGTGACGACGCCGTACGTGAGGATCGCGGCGACCACGAGCGAGCCGACCGTCACGAGGCCGAGCGCGCGGTACTGGAACAGCGAGTAGATGACCACGAGCAGGAGGCCGAGCGCACCGGCGAGGAGGCCTCGCGAGAGCTGCTCGGAACCGAGCGTCGCGGAGACCTGCTGCTCGCTCTGCACCTCGAAGCGCAGCGGGAGCGCACCGAAGCTGAGCTGCTGGGCGAGCGTCGCCGCCTCGATCCGCGTGAAGTCACCCGTGATCGACGCCTCGCCGTTCGGGATGATCTCGTCCACGGAGGGCGCCGTGATGATGGCCTCGTCGAGCACCACGGCGAACTGGTTGCGCGGGCTCTCGAGCGTCCGGATGCGCGTGGTGGTCTCGCGGAACTTCGCCGAGCCCTCGCCGTCGAACCCGAGGTTCACCGCCCACTGGCCCGTCTGGACGCCCGTCGAGCTGGTCTGCAGGCCGGACGACGCGTTCGAGATGTGCGTCCCCGAGATCTCGATGGGACCGAGGATGTACTTGAACATCCCCGTGGCCTCGCACGTGACCATGCCACGGTCCGCCGGAGCGGGCTCGCGGTTCTGCATGGTGGCGGGGTCCGTGCAGTCGATCGTGTTGAAGTCGCGGCGCAGCTCCTGGGTGATCCACCCGAGGTCGCTGTACGCCGTCTCGTCGGGGAACCCGAGGCTCGCCGGATCCAGCTCCGCGTCCGTGGGCAGGCCTTCGACGCCCGTCTCCGGGTCCTCGGCGGGGACGCCGTAGTCCATCGTGAGCACAGACCGGAAGTCCATGACGGCCGGGGTGCGCACGAGGTCGAGCGTGGCCTCGTCCGGCTGGCCCGGGAGACCGACCACGATGTTGCCGCCACCCTGGCTCGTGATCTCTGCCTCCGCGACACCCGAGGCGTCGACGCGCTGACGGATGATCGCGATCGCCTGGTTGATGACGTCCGGCGTGATCGCCTCGTTGTCCTCCGTGACCGGGGTCAGGATGATCTGCGTGCCGCCCTCGAGGTCGAGCGCGAGCTTCGGGGTCCAGGTCGCGTCAGACCAGGTCACACCGGCGAAGAGGATGGCGAACATGACGACCGCCGCCGTGCCGAACGTGATGAGCGTGCGCACGGGGCGGTATCCGCGGGTGGGGGTTGCCACAGTGGTGTCCTTCGGGAGATCCGGGCTCGAGAGCCGCCGGGGTCAGGGCTTGTCGAGCAGACCGGGGGTCGAGGGGCCGTCCTCGTCGTTCTCCGTGGACACGGTCGCGTCCTCGGGCTCCTCGACGTCCTCCACGTCCTCGTCGTCCTCGACGGGCGGCTCGTAGGGGCGCGCGATCGCCGCGCGCAGCCACGTGGTGGTGGAGCCCGGAGCGTGCTCGAGCGTGACGATGTCCCCGTCCACGCCCGTGACCGTGCCGAGCAGCCCGGACGCCGTGAGCACTTCCTGGCCCGGCGCGAGCTCGGACTGGAAGGTCGCCTTCTCCTGCTGCTGCTTGCGCGCCTTGCGCGACGAGAAGAACATGAAGACGATCAGGACGACGAACAGGATCAGCAGGGGTTCCACGGCGGGATGCTCCAGAGTGGTCGAGAGGATTCCGGGGCAGTCTAGGCGCTCGTGGCCCTGTGTCCCTAACGCGCCGCGCTAGCCGAACAGGGTGCCCGGTCCCGGCGGCACGGCGAGGCCGAGGTGGGCCCACGCCTGCGGCGTCGCGACACGGCCGCGCGGGGTCCGTCCGATGAGTCCCTCGCGCACGAGGAACGGCTCCGCGACGGTCTCGACCGTCTCGGGCTCCTCCCCCACGGTCACGGCGAGCGTGGACAGCCCGACGGGGCCGCCACCGAAGCGTTCGCACAGCGCGCGCAGCACCGCGCGATCGAGACGGTCCAGCCCGCGCTCGTCCACCTCGTACACCTCGAGTGCCGCCCGGGCCGCCTCGAGGTCGCCGCGTCCCGTGCCGCGCACCTGCGCCCAGTCGCGCACGCGCCGCAGCAGCCGGTTCGCGATGCGAGGCGTCCCGCGCGAGCGGCTCGCGATCTCCGCACCGGCGTCCGCGCCGAGCTCGAGGTCGAGGAGCCGGGCCGAGCGCGCGAGGACACGCTCGAGCTCGTCGTCCGCGTAGAAGTCGAGGTGCCCCGTGAACCCGAAACGGTCCCGCAGCGGCGCAGGCAGCAGCCCCGCGCGCGTCGTGGCGCCCACCACGGTGAAGGGCGGCAGGCTCAGCGGGATCGCGCTCGCCCCGGCGCCCTTGCCGACGACGACGTCCACCCGGAAGTCCTCCATCGCGACGTACAGCAGCTCCTCGGCAGGCCGCGCGAGGCGATGGATCTCGTCGATGAACAGGACCTCACCCTCCTCGAGCGAGGACAGGACGGCCGCAAGGTCGCCCGCGTGCTGGATCGCGGGGCCGGACGTGACCCGCAGCGACGCTCCGAGCTCGGCCGCGATGATCATCGCGAGGGTCGTCTTGCCGAGACCGGGCGGGCCGGCCAGGAGCACGTGGTCCGGGGCGCGCCCGCGGGCCCGCGCCGCGTCGAGGACGAGCGAGAGCTGGTCACGCACCGTGCGCTGGCCCACGAACTCCGCGAGCCGGCGCGGTCGCAGGGCCGCCTCGGCCGCGCGCTCGAGCTCGTCAGCGCCCGGGTTCACGACGCGCTCGGTCACCAGCTCCTCGTCGTCGGCCACGTCCCTGCCCTCAGCCACGCTGCGCCCCGAGGGTCCGCAACGCCGCGCGCAGCACCCCGGCCACGTCCTCGGCGCCCACGGGCTCGTCGCCCGCGTCCTCGAGCACCGCCGCGACGGCGTCCTCCGCCGTGCGCGTGTTCCACCCGAGGCCCTCGAGAGCGGCGACCACGTCGCCCCGGCGGTCCGTGGCCCGCGGTGCCACCGGAGCCGCGCCACCGTCCGTGCCGAGCACGGGACCGAGCCGGTCACCGAGCTCGAGCACGATGCGCTGCGCACCCTTGTGCCCGATCCCGGGGACCCGCTTGAGGGCCGCGAGGTCCTCCGTGGCCACGGCCCGGCGCAGCCCGTCCGGGGTGTGCACCGCGAGCATCGCGAGGGCAAGACGAGGGCCGACGCCGGAGACCGTCTGCAGTATCTCGTACGCGTCGCGCTCGTCCTCCGCGGCGAAACCGTAGAGCGTGAGCGAGTCCTCCCGGACCACGAGGCTCGTCGCGAGCTGCGCCTCCGCACCGACCCGCAGCGTCGCGAGCGTGGTGGGTGTCGCGTGCACCAGCATCCCCACACCGCCGACCTCGACCACGGCCGCGTCGAGCCGTACCGCCAGGACCGTGCCCCGCACCGACGCGATCATGCGCCCTCCACTCCGTACAGATGTTCTAGGCGTCACGCTAGCAAACGGGCTCGCGGGCTAGCGGTTGCGACGCGCCGCCTGCTCCGCTTGCGCCCACGCGCGCTGCGCCGGGGTCATCGCACCCAGAGGGCGCCGTGGCCCACCGAGCGCTCCCGCGGGGCGCCACAGGTGGCAGATCGCCAGCGCGAGCGCGTCCGAGACGTCCACGGGGCGGATCGGGGCGTCGATCGAGAGGATCTTGCGCACCATCGTCTGGACCTGCGCCTTGTCCGCGCGACCGGAGCCCGTCACGGCGGCCTTCACCTCCGTGGGCGTGTGCGTCGCCACGGGGATGCCGTGCCGGGCCGCCGCGAGCATCGCGAGACCCGCCACCTGCGCCGTGCCGATCACCGTGCGCACGTTCGCCTGGGCGAAGACCTGCTCGACGGCCACGACGTCCGGGACCTGCTCCTCGAGCCACTCGTCGAGCTGCGTCGCGACGACGAGCAGCCGCTGGTCGACGTCGTCGTCGGCGCTGCTCGTCACGACACCCGAGGCGACGTGCACCGCACGCCGGGGCCCCACGGCCTCGACCACGCCGATGCCGCACCGGGTCAGGCCCGGGTCCACACCCAGGACGCGCACGTCACCACCCGCCCGTCGCGGCCGTCACTCGGCGTCGAGCGCCGCCATGACCTCGTCGCTCGCGTCGAAGTTCGCGAACACGTTCTGGACGTCGTCGCTGTCCTCGAGGGCGTCGATGAGCCGGAGCACCTTGCGGGCGCCGTCCTCGTCCACCTCGATCTGGGTGGCCGGGTAGAACACGACGTCCGCCGAGTCGTAGTCGATGCCCGCGGCCTGGAGCGACTCGCGGACCGGCACGAGGTCCGTCGCCTCGCACAGCACCTCGAACGAGCCGTCGAGGTCGTTGACCTCCTCGGCGCCAGCCTCGAGGACGGCCTCCATGACCGAGTCCTCGTCCGTGCCGTCCGCGGGCACGATGATGACGCCCTTGCGGGAGAAGAGGTAGGACACCGACCCCGGGTCCGCCATCTGGCCGCCGTTGCGGGTGAACGCGACGCGCACGTCCGACGCCGCGCGGTTGCGGTTGTCCGTGAGGCACTCGACGAGGACGGCCACGCCACCGGGCGCATAGCCCTCGTACATGATGGTCTGGTAGTCCGCCCCGCCGGCCTCCTGGCCGGAGCCGCGCTTGACCGCGCGGTCGATGTTGTCGTTCGGGACCGAGGTCTTCTTGGCCTTCTGGATCGCGTCGAAGAGGGTCGGGTTGCCCGCCGGGTCACCGCCGCCCGTGCGCGCCGCAACCTCGATGTTCTTGATCAGCTTCGCGAAGAGCTTGCCGCGCCTCGCGTCGATGACCGCCTTCTTGTGCTTGGTGGTGGCCCACTTGGAGTGACCTGACATGCACCTAACCCCTCAGCCGCGATCCTTGACGATCTGGACGAACATGCGGTGCAGGCGTTGGTCCCCCGAGATCTCGGGATGGAACGACGTGGCGACGACGTCACGCTCACGCACCGCAACGATCCTACCGGCGGCCGGGCCGCGCTCGACGGAGGCCAGCACCTCGACGCCCGGACCGACCTCCTCGACCCACGGCGCACGGATGAACACGGCGTGCAGCGGGTGCTCCGCGCTGTCCGGCACGCCGCGCACCTCGAGGTCCGTCTCGAACGAGTCGACCTGACGGCCGAACGCGTTGCGGCGCACCGTGATGTCGAGGCCGCCGAGCGTGCGCTGCCCCTCCGCGCCGTCGAGGATCCGCTCTGCGAGCAGGATCATCCCGGCGCACGAGCCGTACGCGGGCAGTCCCGCTGCGATGGCCGCGCGCAGCGGCTCGAACAGCTCGAACGTGCGCAACAGCTTGTCGATCGTGGTGGACTCGCCGCCGGGCAGGACGATCCCGTCGACCGCCTGAAGCTCGGACTCGCGGCGCACCGGCACGGCGCGCGCACCCGACGCCTCGAGGGCCGCGAGGTGCTCACGGACGTCGCCCTGCAGGGCCAGCACGCCGATGGTGGGAGCGGGATTCACGACGCCGAACTCTACAAGCCGCGCGCGCCCTCTTCCGCGCCGTCCGCGACGTCACGCGCCGACGGACCCGCACCTCGCCGTCGGCCCCGCCCCGCCCCGCCCGCCAGGCCCGCCCGCTCACTCGGTTGGTGCCCTCAGGGGCATTAACCCCACACGATGCGTCCGGGGCGCCGCCGCGGAGCCGGGTCACCGGGCAGGTGGGGCTGCACGGGCGGGGGCTGCCGGTCCAGCCGCGGCGCCACGACGCGCGCGCGACCTGGAGCTTTGCGCGAGGCAGCCCGTGCGCACGCTCGACTTCGTGGTGGTAGCGCCGCTCGAGAGGTGACTCGATGCCAGCATCGGCCTCGCACAGCACGTCCGTGACGAGAGGACGGTGCCGGAGCCTCGGGCGAGAAGCCACCAGCTCACGCAGCTCCCTTCGCGAAGCGTGCCGGCGGTAGGCCTCGGTGAGGCTCCCGACGACGTCGTCGACGGAGCGTGCCCGGTGGACAAGATCGAGAGCGGTGTGCTCGATGCTCGTGGACACCAACCGTCCGAACGAGGGAGGCATGTGCCCACGGCGATGAACTCGAAGACCTCGCGACGGGTCCCCCGTGCGCGACGCCGGCACGCTCACCTCGATGATGCGCGGCGGATCCCCGATCAGTCCGCGCAGGTACGCGGCCGAGTCATGACTGAGCGCGGCCCCCGGACCCGCGTAGAGCAGCGCCGCCCGTGCGCGCTCTCGCCACGAAGGAGGTCCGCCGTGCACCACGTAGACCGCGCGGTGCACCCGCTGCCAGTGCCCATGGCGCACGAGCCATCCGAAGCGCTTCCTGCTCAGGCCCGCCGCGACGCAGTCTCGTGTCGTGACGCACCGATTCTGTGAGCGGGCGATCGTCATCACCGTGCCGAGCGAGTCATCCATACCCCGAGCGTGGCGCGCAGTCCCACACCGTGCTGAGACGCCCGTCCCACCCGTGGATCACCCCGCGCCGTGAAGTGTGTGGGGTTGGTGCCCTCTCGAGGCACTAACCCCACACGATGGGTCCCGGGCGCGCCACGGGATGCCGGCCGGGATCCCTGGTTCGAGGTGCGTGGCGCTCGTAGGGTGGGGGGATGACTAGCGCGGGGCAGGCGGGTGGGTACGGGCACGGGCCGACGGGCAAGTACGAGGCCGACGACGGCGGATCCCGGCGCGGGGCGGGTCCCACGAGGCTGATCGTGGTGGGCGCGGTGGCGACCGTCCTCGCCGTGGCGATCGGGGTGTTCGGCGTCGTGACCACGGTGCGCGCCGTGCCGACCGGGGTCCTCACGCTCTCCGGCCAGCCGGGCGAGGACGTCCGGGCGGTGATCGACGCGCCCGGCAGCGCCGAGGCGGTGCTCGACGCGGACGTGCGGTACAGCCTCCTCGTGGTGGGCCGCTCCGCCGAACCACGAGCCCGCCTCGACGGCAACGTCACGGTGGTGGAGCCCGACGGTTCCGAGCGCGAGCTTCGCCGGGGCGCGAGCGAGAGCTTCACCCTCTCGAGTGGTGGGAGGACGGCGCACCTGAGCACAGACTTCCGCACCACGAGCGCGGGCACGCACGCGATCGTGGTCCCCGAGGCCGACGCACCCGACGCTCAGGTTTTCCTCGCGACGCTCCCGTCGACCGGTGCGTTCGTCGCGGGGATCTTCGGCGGGGTGGTCGGCATCGTCGTCGCCGTGCTCCTCGGGATCGCGGGGGTCGGCATGCTGGTGGGCGGCCTCGTGTGGCGCGCGCTGCGCAAGCCATCGGGCCCCCCGACGCAGGCGCACGTCGCCCCTCCCCTCCACTGACCCCGAGCCCTAGCCTGGGGGCATGACCTCTCCCCTCGACGCACTCGGCGCTCGCGCCGCGGTGCTGGACCGCGAGCACGAGGCGGCGGACCTCAGCGAGCTCTTCGACGTGCCCGAGGGCCTCGTGTACCTCGCGGGCAACTCCCTGGGCGCACTGCCGCGCGGGGTGTCCTCGGTGGTCGAGCACGTGGTGCGCACCCAGTGGGGCCACGACCTGGTCGCGGCGTGGAACACGCACGGCTGGTGGGACGCGCCGCGGCGGGTGGGTGAGCGCATCGCGCCGCTCGTCGGCGCCGCTCCGGGGCAGGTGGTGGTGGGCAACGCCACGACGGTGAACCTGTTCCAGGTGTTCCGCGCCGCGGCACGCTTGCGGCCGGGTCGCGGCGTCGTCATCACCGACCCGGGCTCCTTCCCCACCGACCTGTACGCCCTCCAGGGCGCCGCGCAGGACGTGGGGTGGCGCGTGGTCCTCGCGGCGCCGCCGGACGTCCCGGCCGCTCTCGCCCAGCACGGCGAGGACGTCGCGCTGCTCGCCCTCTCGCACGTCGACTACCGCACGGGCGAGCTGTGGGACGTGCCCGGGCTTACCGCGGCCGCGCACGAGGTCGGCGCGCTCGCCGCGTGGGACCTGTGCCACTCGGCGGGTGCGGTTCCGGTGAACCTCGATGAGGCGGGCGTGGACCTCGCCGTCGGCTGCACCTACAAGTACCTCAACGGCGGCCCCGGCTCCCCGGCGTTCACGTACGTCGCTGAGCGCCACGTGCCGCACTTCGAGCCGGCGATCCGCGGGTGGCACGGGCACGCGGACCCGTTCGCGATGAGCCCGGAGCACGAGTACGCATCAAGCGTCGAGCGGGTGCGGGTCGGCACTCCCGCGCTGCTGTCGATGCTCGCGCTCGAGGCAGCCCTCGCGGTGTTCGACGACGTGCCGATCACGTGGGTTCGCGCCCGCTCGCTGTCCCTCACGGGGTTCCTCGTCGACTGCCTCGACGCCTTGGTGCCCGAGGTCACGCTCGTCACCCCCCGCGAGCACGACCGCAGGGGTTCGCAGGTGAGCGTGCGGCACGAGCACGGGTTCGGGATCGTCCGGGCGCTCGCCGGACGAGGTGTCGTGGGCGACTACAGGGACCCGGGGATCGTCCGGCTCGGGGTCGCGGCGCCCTACGTGAGCCACGGCGACCTCCTCGCGGCGACCGTCGCGCTGCGTCAGGTGCTCGACGCGGATGAGCACCTGGCGTCCGAGCCGCCACCCGCGGGAGTCGTCACCTGAGCTGACCCGGCAGGTGCACGTCGGGTGGAGCGACGAGCCCGGCGGCACAGAACGCGGCGGCAAGGTGCTGTCCGACGGCGGCCACGTCCAGCGCGACGCCCTCACCGGCGAGGTCCCCGATGGTCTCCGGGTCGATCTCCTCGCCGAGCAGCCGCGCGCACTCGACCGTGACGTCCCGCAACAGCGCGGCACCGTGCACCTGCACCACGGTCGAGACGACCCACGCGTGCCCGCTGACCCGCTGGGCGACCCCCGCGACCTTGGCCCGCCCCGCGACATTCACGCTGTGCTCCCCCGGGCAGTACTCCCCCGGCAGCTCGCCGACGCGGGCGTCGAGACCGAGCGCGCCCAGGGCGTCCCGCAGCACGCCCGAGTGCTCCACGAAGCGAGCCACGGAGCTGCGCGCGGCGTCCGGGCTCGTCCCGTAGTGCTCGAGCACGAGGCTCCCGCCGTGCAGGGGCGCGAACGACCCGCCCACGTGCCGCACCACGGGGGCGAACCCGCGCGGCCGGGCGTGCGCCGCGGCGGCCTCGAAGCCTGGCCGGTGCGTGTCGCGGCGTGAGAACGCCAGGAGGGGCGGTGGGACGCGCAGGTCGAGGAACCGCGCGCCGTCGGGCAGTTCTCGTGCCGCCCGGAGCACCTCGGTGACGTGCGCGACGTCGTCGGACGCCCGCGCCCTCGCCGAGGCGAGAAGCGTGCGGAAACCTAGAGTCGCGTCCTCGCCGCCCATGCTGCTCCTCAGCCCGCGCCTTCGGCGAGCCGGACGGTCACGCCGTCCCAGCCTCCGAGGAGCGGGCGCAAGAGCTCGACCAGCCCTTCGGGGTAGACCTCGCCCTGCTCGCGCTCGAGCTCGTCGAGCTCCCACCAGCGCAGCTCGTCAAGCTGGGCGACCTCGACCTCCGTCCAGGCGCTGCGGTCCACGGCCACGACGTCGAACGCCGCGACACGGGCGAGGAAGATGAGCTCGTCCTGACGCACGTGCTGCGCGAGGAAGTCGAACACGGCGCTGCGCTCGAAGACCGGTCCCACGAGGTCCTCCCGGGCGAGCGACAGGCCCACCTCCTCGCGGACCTCCCGGACAGCCGCGGCGCGCGCGTCCTCCCCGGCGTCGATCCCACCGCCCACCGTGAACCACCACGAACGCTCCGGCTGGTCGAGGTCGTGACCGCGCAGGAGCAGCACGCGATCGGCCTCGTCGAGCAGCACCACGCGGGCGGCGCGCCGGAAGGGCAGGCCGTCGGGGCCCGGCACCCAGTCAGGTCCGAGCGTCATCCGAGGCGCGCCGTCACCCGCAGGCAGCGGCGCGCCGTCGGGCGAGGTCACCAACCGCGCTCGGCGAGCCGGTGCGGCTCGGGGACGTCCTCGACGTTGATGCCCACCATGGCCTCGCCCAGGCCGCGCGAGACCTTGGCGATCGTGTCCGGGTCGTCGTAGAACGTGGTGGCCTTGACGATCGCGGCGGCGCGCTCGGCGGGGTTGCCGGACTTGAAGATGCCCGAGCCCACGAAGACGCCCTCGGCGCCGAGCTGCATCATCATCGCGGCGTCGGACGGGGTGGCGATGCCGCCCGCGGTGAACAGCACGACGGGGAGCTTGCCGGCCTGCGCGACCTCCTTGACGAGGTCGTACGGCGCCTGGAGCTCCTTCGCGGCCACGTAGAGCTCGTCCTCGGGGAGCGAGGTGAGGCGGCGGATCTCGTCGCGCAGCGTCCGCATGTGCGTCGTGGCGTTCGAGACGTCACCCGTGCCGGCCTCGCCCTTGGACCGGATCATGGCCGCGCCCTCCGTGATACGCCGCAGCGCCTCCCCGAGGTTGGTCGCACCGCACACGAACGGGACGGTGAAGGCCCACTTGTCGATGTGGTGCGCGTAGTCCGCGGGCGTGAGCACCTCGGACTCGTCGATGTAGTCGACGCCGAGGCTCTGGAGCACCTGCGCCTCGACGAAGTGGCCGATGCGCGCCTTCGCCATGACGGGGATCGAGACGGCCTCGATGATGCCGTCCACGAGGTCCGGGTCGCTCATCCGGGCCACGCCGCCCTGGGCGCGGATGT
>JAAYZM010000259.1 GCA_012514835.1 Actinomycetales bacterium | reverse complement strand
CTCTCAGTCCGAGACCGTCCACGCAGGAGGTGCCGCGTGAAGCTCCCCATCGCCGACTCGGCCATGCTGCGCGGCCAGGTGGTCACCCTCCTGCGCCAGTACAAGGGCCCGCTCGCCGTCGTCGTCACCCTGCACGCCCTCGCCGCGACCGCGGGACTTGCCGGACCGTGGCTGCTCGGGCGCATGATCGACGCCGTCGTGGCCGGCACGGGCGCGAGCATCGTGGACCAGACGGTACTCATCCTGCTCGTCGCCGTGCTCGGGCAGACCATCTTGGTCCGCTACGCCCAGCGCTCCGCGATGGTGCTCGGCGAGACGGTGTTCGCCCAGCTGCGCGAGGAGTTCCTCGAGCGCGTCACGCGGCTGCCGCTTTCCGTGGTCGAGCGCGCCGGGACGGGCGACCTCGTGGCCCGCACCACCACGGACATCGACCGCGTGCAGTACGCCGTGCGCTTCGGCGTGCCGCGCGTGCTCGTCACGAGCGCCACCATCGTGCTGACCGCCGTCGCGGCCGTCCTCACGAGCCCGCTCGTGGCGATCGGCCTCCTCGCGGGGCTCCCACTACTGCTCGCCGCCGTTCGCTGGTACCTCAAGCGCGCCACCGCGGGGTACCTGCGCGAGTCCGCCGCCTACGCGACCATCTTCGGGACCATCACCGAGACGGTCGAGGGTGCACGGACCGTGGACGCGCTCGGTCTCGGGTTCCGCCGTCGTCGGCGTCTGGACGAGGACGTGCGTGAGGCCTTCGAGGCCGAGCGCTACACGCTGCGCCTGCGCACCGTGCTGTTCCCCCTCATCGACACGGCGTTCCTCATGCCCGTGATCGCCGTGCTCGTCTGGGGCGCGTACCTCGTGGCGACCGGCAACGTCACGATCGGCGCCGTCACCACCGTGGCGATCTACGCGTCGCAGATCATCCACCCCATCGGCGAGCTCATCTTCTGGATGGACGAGATCCAGGTGGGCTCCGCATCGCTCGCGCGCATCATCGGCGTCGCGGCCGTCAAGCCGGACCGCGTCACGAAGGACTCGCGTCCCTCGCACGAGCGCGTCGACGCCCGCGAGGTCACGTACGCGTACCGCGAGGGCCACAACGTGCTGCACGGGATCGACCTCGCGCTGAAGCCCGGTGAGCGGCTCGCCGTCGTCGGCCCCTCTGGCGCCGGGAAGTCGACGCTCGGACGCATGCTCGCGGGGATCCACCCGCCCACCGGCGGTTCCGTCACCGTGGGCGAGGTGCCGCTCGTGGACCTGCCGCTCGACGAGCTGCGCGGCCACGTCGCGCTCGTGACCCAGGAGCACCACGTGTTCGTGGGGACGCTCGCGGAGAACCTGCGGCTCGCCTCGCCGTCGGCCACCGACGAGGAGCTGCTGCGCGCGCTCGACGCCGTGGCAGCGCGGCGGTGGGCCGAGGGCTTGTCCGACGGGCTCGCGACGCTCGTGGGGTCCGGCGGCGTCACGCTCACGCCCGCGCAGGCGCAGCAGATCGCCCTCGCGAGGCTCGTGCTGCTCGACCCGCACACCCTCGTGCTCGACGAAGCGACCTCGCTGCTCGACCCGCGGGCCGCGCGCGAGCTCGAAGCCTCGTTGTCCGCCGTGCTCGCGGGGCGCACCGTCGTCGCGATCGCCCACCGGCTCCACACCGCGCACGACGCCGACCGCGTGGCCGTGGTGGACGGCGGGCTCATCACGGAGATCGGGCCGCACGACTCCTTGGTCGACGCCGGTGGGGACTACGCCCGCCTCTGGCACTCCTGGCAGTCCGACTGAGCGCGTGATAGGCATGTTCGTGGCGCGCATGGTTCGCGCGGCCCCGGACGACGGATCAGTACCCGGACATGACAAGACTGGCCAAGGAGGCTAGTCATGGCGTGGTTGATTCTCATCGTGTCCGGAGCACTTGAGGCTGTCTGGGCCACGGCGCTCGCCCGCTCTGACGGGCTGCGGCGGCGCGGTCCTGCACTCGTGTTCCTCGTCGCGATGATCGTGTCGATGGTGGGGCTCGGGGTCGCCGTGCGGACCATCCCCACCGGGACGGCGTACGCCGTGTGGGTCGGGGTCGGGGCCGCGCTCACCGCCGTGTGGGCCATGGTGAGCGGGGCCGAGCGGGCGTCGCTGCTGCGGATCTTGCTGCTCGCCGGGCTCGTGGCCTGTGTGGTCGGGCTGAAGGTGCTGTCATGAGCGCGCGGGAGCGACGGGCCGTGGGCGGCTCGGCGTCGGGCGGGGGCTCGGCGTCGGGCGGGGGCTCGCCGTCGGGCAAGGTCTCTCTGAGTGCGAACCGGGCGTGGGCGATCCTGCTTGCCTCGGCCGTGCTCGAGGCGGTGTGGGCCACGGCGCTGGGATCCGGCGTCGGCCCTGCCCGACCCCTCGCGAGCGTCGTGTTCGTCGCGGCGCTGACGCTCAGCATGCTCGGGCTCGGGCAGGCGATGCGCGCGATCCCGATCGGGACGGCGTACGCGTCGTGGACCGGGATCGGCGCGGCGCTGACCGTGATCTGGGCGATGGCGACCGGGACGCAGGCCGTGCACTGGGGGCAGATCGGCTTCATCGCAGGGCTCGTCGCGTGCACCGTGGGGCTCAAGCTCGTGGACGGGCGCGAGGGCCGGACCAGCGGGCGCGGGGCCGTCGCCGCGGAGAGCGCTGGCGAGCCGCCTCGCTGACACCCCCTCCTCGCTGAGATAGGCAGTTTGGGCAGCCCTCCCCTCGCTGAGACCGGCAGTTTGGGCTCCCGCCTTGCGCTGAGTTAGGCAGTTTGGACAGCCCTCCTTGCGCTGAGTTCGGCAGTTTGGACGGGGTCTCGCGTGCGCAAGTGCCGAACTCGGGCCGAACTGCCGAACTCAGCGACCCGGTGTTGACACGGTGTCAGTGGCCCGTGGCATGATCGATTCATCCCAGTAAGTCCCGATCAGAACTAGATTAGGTCCTGATTGGGATATACGTACATACGTTTCTATCGGCGAAGAGGGAGGGGCCCCATGGTGCGAGTGCCTGAGTCGTTGCGTGCCGCGGCCTGCTTCCCTCCTGAGGCCGATGCGCAGGGTGATGCGCGGGCGTGGGCGCGGGTCATGGTCACCGCCGCGCGTGAGCTGCGGGCCGCCTGCCAGGATGCCAAGGCGTGGGCGCCTGACGTGCACGTCGAGGTCATGTCCGCGTTCGATGAAGCCTCCCGGGTCTTGGCGGCGGCGAAAGCACCCGTGCTGGCCGCTCAGGAAGCCTCCGGGACCTGGAAGGCACCCGGTGTCGGGTCGTTCGAGCAGTTTCGGGCCAAGACCACCCGCACGGGCACCGGGGCGACCCGCAAAGAGCTCGGCGCCGCACGGGCCGTGACCCAGCTCGACGGGGGCCTGGACGCCCTGAGTGCGGGGGCGATGACCTCGGTGCACGCCGAACGGTTGGCCACGATCACCGACAAGCTCCCCGAACCTCTCAAGCACACGTTGCTCACCGGGGCGAACGCCCGCAAGATCACCGACCTCGCTAGCCGCCTGGACGCCGCCCGGTTTGCCACCCAGGTCGAGAACATGGCCGCCGCCTTGTCCGCGAGGCACGTCGAGGACGCCCACCAGGCCGCACGCGAACGCCGCCACGTCGAGATGACCCCCGCCCCCGGCGGGATGGTCCGCATCAACGGGCTCCTCGACGCCGGAGCCGGCCACGTCGTCCAGGTTGCCCTCGACGCCGCCACGCCCCGCCCCTCAGCCGACGACACCCGCACCAAGGCTCAACGCCAGGCCGACGCCCTGCACACCCT
>JAAYZM010000258.1 GCA_012514835.1 Actinomycetales bacterium | reverse complement strand
GGAGAGCAGGAGCAGCGCGACGAACAGCCACTGGACCACGGAGCGCGCGCGGTACCGGTCGAGCTCGACACCGAGGAGCCGCATCACGCCTCCCCCGTCCGTGCCCGACGCCGCGCCCGCCGCGACCCCTCGTCACCAGAGGCGTGCGTCCCCGGGCCGAGTCCCTGGGTGAGCTCGAGGAACACGGACTCGAGGTCGACGCGCTCGGCGAGCAGCTCGTGGACGTACAGCCCGTTGCTCCCGAGCAACCACGTGATCTGGGCCGGGTCGGCGACCCCGGCCGCATGGATGGTCCCGGTGTGGTCCACGCTCGCGTCGATCCCCTCGCGCTGCAGGATCGCGACGGCCCGCTCGGGCTCGCGCACCCCGACCCGGACCTTGGCCCCAGCCCGGCCCGAGGCCAGCTCGTCGACACGACCGCTCGCAAGCAGCCTCCCACGCGCGATGATCGAGACGGTGTCCGCCACCTGCTGGACCTCGGCGAGCACGTGGCTCGAGACCAGCACCGTCTTCCCGCCGTCGGCCAGGCCCCGCATCGTGTCGCGGATCTCGCGGATGCCGGCGGGGTCGAGCCCGTTGGTGGGCTCGTCGAAGATGAGCAGGTCCGGGTCCTTGAGCAGCGTCGCGGCGATCGCGAGCCGCTGCTTCATGCCGAGGGAGTACGTGCGGTAGGCGTCCTTGCCACGGTCCGCGAGGCCGACGTCGTTCAGCACGGTCGCGACGAGCTCGCGCGGCGCACCGATGGCTCGGGCGAGCAGGTCGAGGTTCTTGATCCCGGAGAAGGTCGGGAAGAACTTGGGTTGCTCGACGATCGCTCCGACTCGCCGGACGACGGACGGGAGCTGCTCGGGGATGCGTTCGCCGAAGATCTCCATGGTTCCCGAGTCAGGGCGCACGAGCCCGAGCAGCATGCGGATCGTGGTGGTCTTGCCCGAGCCGTTGGGCCCGAGGAAGCCATGGACGCCCCCGACGGGGACGTCGAGGTCGAGCCCCTCGACCCCCACGGTGCGGCGTCCGGTGACGGACTGGTACGTCTTGCGCACGCCTCGCGTCGAGATCGCGAGCTCCGGTCCGACGTCTGCTACCCCGGTCATGCGCCCCCTTCCGTCGTCGTCACGCGCACCCTAGTGCCGCGCGACCCGCGCCGGGACGCGAATCACGCACCGTGATCTACCAGTCCTCCGCCCCCGTGAGTTCGGTGGGCGCGGGCTCGACGCCGAGCCGCTCGCGCAACGTGGTCAGGTCGAGCGTCCGCTCGAGCGCGAGGTGGCTGATCGCGTACCGGCTCAGCCGCGGTTCACGCCCGCGCGGGTCGAGCCGGGCGGCACCTTCGGCGAGGACCGCGAGCGCCGTCGCCACGCGCACAGGGACTCCAAGGATCTCGACGTCTCCCCTGCCCCGACGCTCGAGCAGCTCGAGCAGGACGTCCCGGAGCGCCACGGGCTCGGCGTCGGCCACGTTGGCCACGAGCACGCCCCCGTCGCGGGCGTCGAGGTCCACGTGCCCCGCTGCCCGGACGGCGGCCACGAGGTTGCCCACGTGCGTGAGCGACTGGCGCACTCGTCCGTCGCCCGGCAGCACGAGCCGACGGCCCCGCACCGCACTCTCGATGCGCGGCAAGAGCGTCGTGTCTCCTGGCCCGTACACGGCGTGCGGGCGCAGGATCACCGCACCGCCCGCGTGACCCGGGGCCCGCTCGCGCACGAGCCGCTCGGCTGCGGCCTTCGACGCCGCATAGCGGCCGAGATACCGCGCCACGGGCGCCTCGTCCTCACGGCCGTCCACCGTGGGGATGTACGGGTCGTACACGCTCCCCGAGGAGACGTGCACGAGCCGCGCGCCGGGAAACGCGTCGAGCACGGCGGCCGTCCCGGCCACGTTGGCGCGCTCGAACTGCGCCCACGAGCCTCGCTCCCCCACGCGTGCCGCGGCGTGCACCACGACGTCCACCTCGGGCGCGTCCGTGAGCGGCCCCTCGGTCAGGTCCCAGCGGCGCCACTCCGCCCCGGGCAGCTCGACGGGTCGCCGGGACAGCGCGAGCACCTCGTGCCCGCGCGCCACCGCATCGGCCACGACGGCACCACCCACGAAGCCCGAGGCTCCCGTGACCGCGACGCGCATCAGGTCTCCCCCGCGAGTGCGGCAGCGAGCGCGCGCCGGTCCGGCTTGCGGGAACGGCCCGCGGTGGGGATCGCGCGCACCTCGACCACGAGGTCCGGCAGCGCGCCGTGATCCAGCACCCCGGGCAGGGCGGCGCTCACCTCGCGCACGAGCGACGAGTCCCGCACGACCTCGACACCGAGGGCCGACGACGGCATTCCCGACGACGGCGGTTCCCCGGGGGACGCCGTCGTCGGCACTGTTCCCCCGATGTGGCGTGCCGCCGTGAGGACGAGGGCGACCCGTTCGTCGCCGTCGTCCCTCGGCAGCCCCACGAGCACGGCGTCCGCGACCCCGGGCAGCGCCTCGATGCGCGGCTCGAAGAGCCCGGGGTAGATGTTCACGGTGCCGCGGATGATCATGTCGCGCGTGCGGCCCAGCAGCGCGATTCGGCCGCGCTCGTCGATGCGCGCGAGGTCGCCCGTGGCATGCTCGCGCGCGGGGTCCTGGCCGAGGTAGCCGCGCATGAGGGACGGCCCCGACACGTGCAGCTCGCCATCACAGACGCGGGCCTGGACGCCCGGGAGCGGGGTGCCGACGAGGTCGCCGTCGCCATCGAACGCGAGCTTCTCGGTCGCGTCGACCGCGGCGATCGGGAGCATCTCCGTGGCCCCGTACACCGCGACCCAGCGCACGTGCGGCAGGGCCGTCGTGGTCCGGGCCAGGAGGTTCTTCGTGACGGGCGCCCCGCCCACGAGGACGGTGCCCTCGACCGGCGGGACCGTCCCCGCGGCATGGGCGTCGAGGAGCGCCGTGACGTCCGCGGGCACGAGGAAGGTCGACGAGGCGCGCGGCGCGGCGGCACGGCGGGCGCTCTCACCCCAGCCCTCGGCGACGAAGCGGCGGATGTCGCGGCCGGGCGGTCGGGCGGGGATGGACCACGTCGCGCCCGCGAGGAGGGCGGGCAGTCCGAGGAGCATCTGGTCGGTGTGCACCACCTCGCCGGGCTCGAGCGCGTGCACGCCCGCGAGGAGGTGGCTCGCTGCGGCGAGGGAACCCGCGGTGTGCACGACGGCGCGCGGCGCGGCCGTGGTCCCGGAGGTGAAGACGACGAGCGCCTCGTCACCGGACGTGCCGGAGACGTCGAGCGGGGCAGCGGAGTGGTCCGTGAGCCGGGCCACACGCCGAGCACCTCGCGGCACGCCGGGCAGCCAGGGCCCGGAGTAGAGGTGGCGCACGTCGAGGTGGCCGTAGCCGGGCAGGAGCAGCCCGCGCGAGCGCGCGAGCCTTCGTAGCGGCCCGCTCGACAGCGCGTAGAGAAGGGCTTCGGTCGCCGCGAAGCGCGGGCGGGCGGCGGCGAGCCGGGCGGCGAAGAGCTCGGGCGTGGACCCGGGGTCGACGAACACGATCGACCCGCCCGCGAGCACGATCGCGAGGGCCAGGACGATCCCCTCGGGCCGCGGGCGGATCGAGAACAGGACCCGGTCCCCCGTCTCAAGTCCCTCCGCGCGGAGCGCCGCCGCGGTGGTCTCGATGCGTGTGCCGAGCTCGCGGTACGTCAGGTCACGGGCCGTTCCGGGGAGGCGTCGACCTACCAGTGCACCGCTCCATGCGCGCAGCGCGACGGTGTCGGGCGTCCGGGCGCAGCGGTCGAGCACGGCCCGGACCAGGTGCGCGTCGGTCTCCCTCATCGTGCGACCCCCGTCATCGCGCGCCCTCCGCCACGAGCTCGAGGCTGCGATAGGCCGGGATGAGGACGCCGCGGGCGACTCGCCGTCGGACCACGCGGAGCCTCGCCCCCGCCGCCGCTACGGGCGCGAGGGCGTCGAGCACGGCGTCCACCTGGGCGAGCGCGAGCGGCATGCAGAGGCAGAAGTGCGGGCCCGCCCCGAACCACAGGTGCCGGATCGCGGGGTCCACGGGCGCCCCGGGGTCGAACGGCCCGCCCGCGCGGCAGCACGAGAGGGTCGCGATCACCACGCGGTCCCCGGCGGCCACGGGAGTGCCGCCCACGCGGGCCTCGGCACGCACGGAGCGGAGCATCGCCGGGGAGGGCACCGTGGTGCGCAGCGACTCCTCGACCACGCGCGTGCGCAGCGCCGACCCGGCCTCGGCCTGCAGCAACTGCTCGAGCCAGCCCGCGTCGTGCGTGAGCGCCACGAGCCGCGGCGTGAAGGACTGGATGGTCTCCGTCCCGGTGAGCACGAACGCCCCCACGGCACCGAGGGCCTCACGCTCCGAGAGGCCGAGCCCGGCCATCCGTCCCGGGACGGTCGCGGGATCACCCGCGCGGTACGCCTCTCCCGCGTGGCGGGTCAGGCGCCCGAGCACCTCGCGAGCCCGGCTCACCTGGCGCGGCGTGAGGCTGCGGCGGTGCAGCCGGACGAGCCCCACAATCTCGCGCGCCGCGCCGAACGCCTCGCGCACACCAGCGTCCGTGGGCGGCAACCCCGTCATGCGGCAGATCACGGTTCCCGCGAGGTGCTCGACCTCCCGTACGAGGTCCACCCGCTCCCCCGCGAGCAGCCGCGCGGCGAGCGTCCCGAGGGCCGCGTCCGCCTCGACCCGGGCCAGCTCTCGCACGGCGCGCGGCGTGAAGAGGCCCGCGAGCGAGCGGCGCAGCGCCGCGTGGTCGGCGCCCTCCATGTTGAGCAGCACGGCCGGGCCCAGCACGGGCGTCCAGAGGTCCGACGGCGCCCCAGGGCCCACCTTCGAGAAGTGCTCGGTGTCGAGGAGCACCTCCCGGGCGAGCGCGGCGTCCGAGACCACCACCCCGATCCCGGGCACACGCACCACCGGGCCGCGCCGCGCGACGGCACGCATCGCGGGGTACACGAACGGGTGGGCCGCGCGCTGCACCCGTTCCTCGCGGCGCATCGCGGTGCTCATCGGATGTCCACGACCTCGGGGCGGTAGCGGTGGTCGGCGTACCAGCCGAGGGTGCGCACGAGGCCCCACGCGTGCGCGCGGCGTGCCGAGGCCGCGACCACGACGTCCCGGTGCGCCCCGTACGCCGTGGTGAGGCGCCGCACGGC
>JAAYZM010000257.1 GCA_012514835.1 Actinomycetales bacterium | reverse complement strand
CGCTCGACGCACGGCGTGAACTGCACGGGCTCGTGCTCGTGGAAGGTGTACGTCAAGGACGGCATCATCACGTGGGAGACCCAGCAGACCGACTACCCGTCCGTGGGTCCCGACTCTCCGGAGTACGAGCCGCGCGGCTGCCCCCGCGGTGCGGCGTTCTCCTGGTATACGTACTCGCCCACGCGTATCCGCTACCCGTACGTGCGCGGCGTGCTGCTCGAGCTGTACCGCGCGGCGCTCGCCCGAACGGGGGACCCGGTCGACGCGTGGGCGTCGATCGTCGAGGACCCGGAGCTCTCGCGCCGCTACAAGAAGGCCCGCGGCAAGGGTGGCCTGGTCCGCGCCACGTGGGAGGAGGCCTCCCAGATCGCGGCGGCCGCCCAGGTGTACACGATCAAGAAGTACGGCCCGGACCGGGTCGCGGGCTTCTCACCCATCCCGGCGATGTCGATGGTCTCGCACGGCTCGGGTGCCCGGTACCACGCGCTCATCGGCGCCCCGATGCTCTCGTTCTACGACTGGTACGCGGACCTGCCGGTCGCGTCGCCCCAGGTGTTCGGCGACCAGACGGACGTCCCCGAGTCGGGGGACTGGTGGGACGCCGGCTACCTCATCATGTGGGGATCCAACATCCCGGTGACGCGCACCCCGGACGCGCACTGGATGACCGAGGCCCGCTACAAGGGCCAGAAGGTGATCGCCGTCGCGCCGGACTACGCGGACAACGTGAAGTTCGCCGACGAGTGGCTCGCCGTGGCCCCCGGCACGGACGGCGCCCTCGCGATGGCGATGGGCCACGTGGTCCTCACCGAGTTCTTCGTCCAGCGCGAGGTGCCGTACTTCACCGAGTACGCCAAGAAGTACACGGACCTGCCCTTCCTGGTCCGCCTCGAGGAGCGCGACGGCGCGTACGTCCCCGGCAAGTTCCTCACCGCGGCGGACCTGCCCGCGAAGGACAGGGCCGACGCCGGCGAGGAGAACCTCCAGTTCAAGACGGTGCTCCTCGACTCTGCGACGGGCAAGGCCGTGGTGCCCGGCGGCTCGCTCGGCTTCCACTACGGCGCCGAGGGCGCGGGGCGCTGGAACCTCGAGCTGGGTGACGTGGACCCGATGCTCTCGGCGTCGGACAAGGTCTCCGACGGCGGGAAGGACGGCGTCGAGGTCTTGCTGCCGCGCTTCGACACCGAGGACGGAGCGGCCACGCTGCTCCGCGGTGTCCCCGTGCGCAAGGTCGGCGGACACCTCGTGACCACCGTGCTCGACCTGCTCCTCGCGCAGTACGGCGTCGTGCGCGACGGGCTGCCCGGCACGTGGCCCACGGGCTACGACGACGGCGTCGAGCCGTGCACCCCGGCATGGCAAGAGCAGTTCACGGGCGTGCCCGCCGCGAAGGCCGAGAAGATCGGGCGGGAGTTCGCGGCGAACGCCGAGGAGTCGCGCGGCCGCTCGATGATCATCATGGGCGCGGGCACCAACCACTGGTTCCACTCGGACACCATCTACCGGGCGTTCCTCGCGCTGACCACGCTCACGGGCTGCCAGGGCGTCAACGGCGGTGGCTGGGCGCACTACGTGGGCCAGGAGAAGGTCCGCCCGCTCACGGGCTTCAACCAGTACGCCAACGCGCTCGACTGGTCGCGCCCGCCGCGCAACATGATCCAGACGGCGTTCTGGTACCTCAACACGGACCAGTACCGCTACGACACGTTCGGCGCGGACACGCTCGCGGCGTCCGCGGGGGCCGGTGCCGAGGGTCGGTTCTCGGGCCTGACGACGGCGGACCTCATCGCGCAGTCCGCGCGCATGGGCTGGATGCCGGCCTACCCGACGTTCGACCGCAACCCGCTCGACCTCGTCGAGGAAGCGGCGGCAGCGGGCCAGGAGATCGGCGAGTACGTCCCTGAGAAGCTCGTGAGCGGTGACCTGCGCTTCGCCGCGGAGGACCCGGACGCGCCGGAGAACTTCCCGCGCGTGCTCACGGTGTGGCGGGCCAACCTGCTGGGCTCCTCGGCCAAGGGCAACGAGTACTTCCTGCACCACCTGCTCGGCACCGACTCGAACCTGCGTGCCGACGAGGCGGGCGAGGGCCAGCGGCCGCGGGACGTCGTGTGGCGCGAGGAGGCCCCGACGGGCAAGCTCGACCTGCTGCTGTCGCTCGACTTCCGCATGACGAGCACCACGATCTACTCCGACGTCGTGCTCCCTGCGGCCACGTGGTACGAGAAGTACGACCTCAACACGACGGACATGCACCCGTTCGTGAACTCCTTCAGCCCGGCGATCGCCCCGCCGTGGCAGACGCGCACCGACTTCGACATCTTCCACACGCTCGCGCGCCAGTTCTCCGTGCTCGGCGCGGAGCACCTCGGGGTGCGCAAGGACGTCGTGGCCGTGCCGCTCACGCACGACACCCCGGACGAGATGGCGAACCCGCACGGCGTCGTGGCGGACTGGAAGACGGGCGAGGTCGCCCCGATCCCGGGCAAGACGATGCCCAAGCTCGTGGTGGTCGAACGCGACTACGGCGCGGTCGCCGCGAAGATGGCGACGCTCGGGCCCCTCCTCGACACCCTGGGCACCACCACGAAGGGCATCACGTACGACGTCGCCAAGGAGATCGACTACCTCGCCCGCAAGAACGGGGTGGCTCGGGACACGGGCAACCCGGCGATGGACGGGCGACCGCTCCTGACCCAGGACCGCTTCGCGTGCGAGATGATCCTCGCGCTCTCGGGCACCACGAACGGCCGCCTCGCCGTGCAGGGATTCGAGACGCTCGAGAAGCGCACGGGGACGAAGATGGCGGACCTCGCGGCCGAGCACGAGGGCAAGCAGGTCACGTTCACGGACACCCAGGCGGCACCCACCACGGTCATCACGTCGCCCGAGTGGTCCGGCACCGAGCACGGCGGGCGGCGGTACTCGCCGTTCACCGTGAACGTCGAGCGGCACAAGCCGTGGCACACCCTCACGGGCCGCCAGCACTTCTACCTCGACCACGACTGGATGACCGAGCTCGGTGAGGGACTCATCGTGTTCCGGCCGCCCCTGTCGATGACGTCGATGTTCGGCGAGGACGAGATCGGGTCCACGGGCGAGCTCGGGGTGACGGTGCGCTACCTGACCCCGCACAACAAGTGGTCCATCCACTCGGAGTACCAGGACAACCTGTTCATGCTCTCCCTCTCGCGGGGCGGACCGAACATCTGGATGAGCCACAAGGACGCCGCGAAGGTCGGGATCAAGGACAACGACTGGATCGAGGCGGTCAACCGCAACGGTGTGGTCGTGGCCCGCGCCGTGGTGTCCCACCGCATGCCCGAGGGCACGGTGTACATGCACCACGCTCAGGACCGCCTCATCGACGTCCCGCGGTCCCAGACCACGGGCAAGCGCGGCGGCATCCACAACTCGCTCACGAGGCTGCTCGTCAAGCCGAGCCACCTCATCGGCGGGTATGCCCAGCTCTCCTTCGCGTTCAACTACCTCGGCCCCACGGGCAACCAGCGTGACGAGGTCACCCATATCCGCCGGCGGAGCCAGGAGGTCGAGTACTGATGCGCGTCATGGCACAGATGGCGATGGTGAT
>JAAYZM010000256.1 GCA_012514835.1 Actinomycetales bacterium | reverse complement strand
GGATGTGCACGTCCACCGCGATCCGGTCGAGCTCCTCGCGCGACGGCACGGTGCGTGCCCGGTCGGCGGGTGCGTCCCCGGAAGGCTCACCGTCACCGGGCTGGCCGTCAGCGGGCTGGCCGTCGCGCGCCGGGTCGGGCTGCAGTTCGCCGTCGTCGGCGGTGCCGTCCTCGGCGGGAGGCGCCACGGGGGCGCCGTCGTCGGCGGGCTCGTCGACGGGGGAGCTGCTCACCATGGGCTCGACCTTATCCGGTGAACCTGGGCCCGAACGGCACGTGGCCGCCCAGGTCCGCGCGCTCCCCCGAGGCACGCACGCGGCCGTCCGCGACGGCCTCGTCCCACGCGATCCGGCCCGTGACGAGCCCGAGCCACGTCTCGCCGTCGGTCTCCACCACGTTGGGCGGGGTGCCTCGCGTGTGCCGCGGCCCCTCGATCGCCTGGACGGCACCGTGCGGCGGCACCCGGATCTCGACGGACCGCCCGGGCGCGCGCTCGGCAAGCTCCTCGAGCGTGAACCGCACGGCGGTGCGCACCATGGTCCGGTCCGCGCCGCCCTCGCGCCACGCGGCGAGCGCCGCCGCACCCGTCTCGCCGTCGATCCTCCTGGCCGCCACGCGACCACCGTACCGGCGCGCTCGCACGCCCGCCGGTAGGGTCAGGAGGGCAGGACGCCACCACCGAAGGGATGCATCGTGAGCGAGCGCGGCTTCTTCAGCCGGATCACCGAGCCCATCACCGAGCGCGTGCGCGAAGGCGTGGACAACGTCGAGGAGAAGGTCAAGGGCGCGATCCAGGCCCAGACCGACAAGGTCAAGGCCGCCGCGCAGGCCAAGGCGGAGGAGTACGGCCGCTCCGTGGTCTCCTTCGGAGTCGCGGGCGTGCTGGGCTGGCTCGGCATCCTGAGCCTCGTCGCCGCGGCGATCCTGGGCCTCAGCGAGGTGCTGCACCCCGCGCTCGCCGCCGTGGTCGTCTCTGCGGTGCTCTTCCTGGTGGCGGGCCTGCTCGGGCTCTACGGCAAGTCGAACCTGCCGAAGTCACCCGAGCCGGCCGCACCCGGACCCGTCACTCCCGCCCTGCGACAGCAGGACGAGAGCGTCGACCACTTCTGGACCGACTGACCTTCAGGTCAGCTGGCCCCACCCTGCATCGGGACGCCGGAGAGCAGCTCACGAACCTCGGACTCCCGGTAGCGACGGTGGCCGCCGAGAGTACGGATCGAGGAGAGCTTTCCGGCCTTCGCCCAGCGCGTCACGGTCTTGGGGTCGACCCGGAAGAGGGTGGCGACCTCGGAAGGGGTCAGCAGGGCTTCGGTGTTTTCCACAGGTGTCGTCATGGAAGTCTCCTCAACTCGCAAGACCCGGTGCACCACGGCTGGAAGCCCCAGTTCCGTCGAGCATCCAGGTCCTCATCGTCGGTGCTCCTGGGTCGCTCCCCGGGTGGGTCTCGGTCCGGGAGCCGGTAGGCCGCTGACACCTACCCCGACTAACTCCACTGTGCAGCATGGAACAGATGTGTGCATACCGGACGCCCCGATTTAACCCGATTTGTGCACCGAGGACCAAGGGTTGAGACAGATTCCGGATACTGATGTCCACTTCGTGGAACGGTTCGATTCAGCCCTGCGCGAGGCGAGTGGTCCTGGGACCACTTGACGATGTACCGTGGGCCTCACGAAAGACACGCACAGATACCCGGGGCCGCACGTGTGAGCACGGTGCCGCCCCGCTCTTACGTCAGAGGGGGTCGATGCCATGGGGCGCGGCCGTCAGCGGGCAAAGCACGCCAAGATCGCTAGGGATCTCAAGTACTTCTCGCCCGACACGAACTATCGCGAGCTCGAGCAAGAGCTCGCCACGAAGTCCGACGTCGCCACGGACACGCGCAAGCACGACGCCGCGGACGACGACGAGGACGAGTGGAACAGCTGGTCTGACTCGCGCTGACCTGGCGCGCCCTGCGCGCCCGGTCTGCCAGTCACGCCTCCGCCGGTCACGTCTGGACGACCACGTCCCGCGTCACCGCGTGCGGTAGCTCCCCGACATCGCGACGGCTCCGCCGTGCACGCCCTTCGTGCCGGCCACGAGCTCGACGCCCTCGGGCGCGGACCCGAGCTCGGTGACCTCACCGAGCACCCACGCACCGAGCCCGAGCTCCGCGCTGTGCGCGAGCACGCCGTCAACGGCTTCGGGGCCGACGACGGCCACCATGCCGACGCCCAGGTTGAGGGTCCTCTCGAGGTCTGACCACGGGACACCGCCCAGCGAGCGCACCACGTCGAACACGGGCGGGACGGCCCACGCGGACCGGTCGACCCCTGCCACGAGGCCCTCGGGGAGCACGCGCGCGAGGTTCGCCGCGAGCCCGCCACCCGTGACGTGGCTCATCGCGTGCACCCCGCCAGCGGCGCGGTCCGCGAGCGCGAGGACGTCGGACGCGTACACGCGCGTGGGCTCGAGGAGCTCCTCGCCGAGCGTGCGACCGAACTCCTCGACGTGCCGGTCGAGCTGCCAGCCCGCCACGGCCACGACCTTGCGCACCAGGGAGAACCCGTTGGCGTGCAGGCCGCTCGCCTCGAGGGCCACCACCACGTCACCGGCGCGCACGCGCTCGGGGCCCAGCACGGCGTCTGCCTCGACCACGCCCGTCACGGCGCCCGCGACGTCGTACTCGTCCGGGCCCAGCAGACCCGGGTGCTCGGCCGTCTCGCCGCCCACGAGCGCGGTCCCGGCCACCTGGCACGCCTCCGCGATGCCGCGCACGATCGCCGCGATGCGCTCGGGCACCACGCGACCGCACGCGATGTAGTCCGTCATGAACAGGGGCTTGGCGCCCACCGCCACGATGTCGTCCACCACCATGCCCACGAGGTCGAAGCCGATCGTGTCGTGCTTGTCCATCGCCTGCGCGATCGCGACCTTGGTGCCCACGCCGTCCGTGGACGTCGCGAGCAGCGGCTTGCGGTACGTGGCGAGGGCGCTCGCGTCGAAGAGGCCCGCGAAGCCGCCCACGCCACCGGTCACCTCGGGGCCGTGGGTCGCCCGCACGGCGTCCTTCATGAGCTCGACTGCGAGGTCACCCGCCTCGGTGTCGACCCCGGCAGCCGCGTAGGTCAGGCCCGGGCCCTGGGGGGCGCCGTCGTCGGCCCTCGTCCCGCTCACGGCTGCTCGAGCGCCGTCGCGCCCCCGGTACCGCCCAGCACGGACATCAGCCCGTCCTCGGGCGCCCCGAGGGGGAGCTGGCTGTCGAGCAGGTTGAGGCCCATGTTGGCGGTCTCCGGGATCTGGATCGGGTACGTGCCCGTGAAGCACGCGGTGCACAGCTGGGACGCGGGCTGCTCCGTCGCGGCGATCATGCCGTCGATCGAGATGTAGCCGAGCGAGTCGGCGCCGAGGGACGCCGCGATCTCGTCCGCGCCGAGCCCGTTGGCGATGAGCTCCGCGCGCGACGGGAAGTCGATGCCGTAGAAGCACGGCCACTTCACGGGCGGCGAGGAGATGCGGATGTGGACCTCCGCCGCGCCGGCCTCGCGGAGCATCCGCACGAGCGCGCGCTGCGTGTTGCCACGCACGATCGAGTCGTCCACCACCACGAGGCGCTGGCCACGGATCACCTCGCGCAGCGGGTTGAGCTTGAGGCGGATGCCCAGCTGGCGCAGCGTCTGGGACGGCTGGATGAACGTGCGCCCCACGTAGGCGTTCTTGGTCAGGCCCTGCGCGTAGCGGATCCCCGACTCCGAGGCGTAGCCGATCGCCGCGGGCGTGCCGGACTCCGGCACGGGGATCACGATGTCCGCCTCGACGGGGTGCTCGCGCGCGAGCTGGCGGCCCATCTCGACGCGCGCCGCGTTCATCGACCGCCCCGCGATCGACGTGTCCGGGCGGGCCAGGTACACGTACTCGAACACGCAGCCCGCGCGCGCCGGCTCTGCGAAGCGGCTCGAGCGCAGACCGTCCGCGTCGATCACGATGAGCTCGCCTGGGTCCACCTCGCGCACGAACGCTGCACCCACGATGTCGAGGGCCGGGATCTCGCTCGCGACCACCCAGCCGCGCTCGAGGCGGCCCAGCACGAGCGGGCGCACGCCCTGCGGGTCGCGCGCGGCGTAGATCGCGTTCTCGTCCATGAACACGAGCGAGAAGGCCCCGCGCACGCGCGGCAGCACCTCGAGGGCGGTTGCTTCGAGCGTGCGGTCCGGGTCGCCCGCGAAGAGGGCCGTGAGCACCATCGTGTCCGACGACGCACCACCCACGAGCTGGTTGCGCCGCTGGGCGCCGTACCGCTCCGCGACAAGCTCGATGAGCTCCGTCGTGTTGGTCAGGTTGCCGTTGTGGGCCAGCGCGAGCGTCCCCGCGGACGTCGCACCGAGCGTGGGCTGGGCGTTCCCCCACGTGCTCGAGCCCGTCGTCGAGTACCGCGTGTGCCCGATCGCGAGGTAGCCCTGCAGCGCGTTGAGCGACGTCTCGTCGAACACCTGCGAGACGAGGCCCATGTCCTTGTAGACGAGGATCTGCTCGCCGTTGGACGTCGCGATGCCCGCCGACTCCTGGCCACGGTGCTGCAGCGCGTACAGCCCGAAGTAGGTCAGCTTCGCGACCTCTTCACCGGGAGCCCAGACGCCGAAGACACCGCACGCGTCCTGGGGTCCGCGTTCTCCGGGAAAGGTCTCGTGGGACAGTCGTCCGTCTCCGCGCAGTGCCACGGCACCATGGTGACACACCCCCGGCCGGGTGCCGCCGGGGTGTCGAGGGGCGGACGGTTCGACGTCGGCCCCCTTCGCGCGAGGCTAGATGACGCCCAGGGCGATCATCGCGTCCGCGACCTTGGTGAAGCCCGCGATGTTCGCACCCACCACGTAGTTGCCCGGCTGGCCGTACTCGTCGGCCGTGGCCTGGCAGCGGTCGTGGATGTTGCGCATGATCGACGCGAGGCGCGACTCGGTGTACGTGAAGGTCCACGAGTCGCGGCTCGCGTTCTGCTGCATCTCGAGGGCCGACGTCGCGACGCCGCCCGCGTTCGCGGCCTTGCCCGGCGCGTAGAGCACCCCGGCGTCCTGGACCAGCGCGATCGCCTTGCCCGTGAGGGGCATGTTCGCGCCCTCGGCGAGGGCCACGAGGCCACCGGCCACGAGCGTGCGCGCGTTGTCCTCCGTGAGCTCGTTCTGCGTGGCGCACGGCAGGGCGACCGTCACGGGGACGTCCCAGATCGAGCCCTTGCCCACCGGCACGAAGGTCGCGGAGTCGCGCGCCTCGGCGTACTCGGAGATCCGCGCGCGGCGCTCTTCCTTGACCTCGCGCAGCAGCGCGACGTCGATGCCCTTCTCGTCCACCACGTAGCCCGAGGAGTCCGAGCACGCGATGACGTTGGCGCCGAGCGCCTGCGCCTTCGCGATCGCGTAGACCGCGACGTTGCCGGAGCCCGAGACGGACACCTGCTGGCCGTCGAACGTGGCGCCGCGCGTCGCGAGCATCTGCTCCGCGAACAGCACCGTGCCCATGCCCGTGGCCTCGGTGCGGACCAGCGAGCCGCCCCACGCGATGCCCTTGCCCGTGAGGACACCGGACTCGTAACGGTTGGTGATGCGCTTGTACTGGCCGAAAAGGTAGCCGATTTCGCGGGCACCAACGCCGATGTCACCGGCGGGAACGTCGGTCATCTCGCCGATGTGGCGATAGAGTTCGGTCATGAAGCTCTGGCAGAAACGCATGACTTCTGCGTCTGACTTGCCTTTGGGATCAAAGTCGGAGCCGCCCTTGGCGCCACCGATGGGCATGCCGGACAGTGCGTTCTTGAAGGTCTGTTCAAAACCCAGGAACTTGATGGTACCCAGGTAAACCGAGGG
>JAAYZM010000255.1 GCA_012514835.1 Actinomycetales bacterium | reverse complement strand
GGGCCGATCCCGAGCTTCGCGTCCGGGTCGACCTCCTGGACGGCCTGGGCGAGCACGTGCGCGGCCGAGTGGCGCAGCACCTCGAGCCCCTCGGGCGAGTCGATGGTCACTGGCTCGACGCTCGCTCCCGCGGGAAGCGGAAGGTGCAGGTCGCGCAGCTCACCGTCCACGCGGACGACGACGACCTCGCGGCGTGAGCCGAACAGGTCCGTGCCCGTCGTGCCCGCGGCCACCTGGGTGGGTTCGCCGTCGACGGTCAGGGTGATCTGCTCGGACACTTGAGGTGCTCCTTGTGCTGGTGTGACGCCCCGATCGGGGCACGTCGATGCTACCGACACGCACGACGGGGCGGCCCCGACATTTCTCGGGACCGCCCCGTGCCGTGCGTGATCAGTCGTTCGCCTGCTTGGCCTTGTCCGCGAGGGAGTCGACGACGGTGTCGATCTGGTCGGGCGTGTGCTGCTTGATGCCCTCGGCCACCTTGTCGATGTTCTCGTCGGTCGCGAGGTCCTTGGCCTTGTCGAGCAGCCCGTCCACGCCACCCACGGCGTCCTTGGCCTTGTCGAAGATGCTCTCGCTCATGACACGCTCCTTGATCGGTGCTTCGTGCGCGGCGGGTACCGCTAGGACGAACCTAGTCCTGCACCCGGGCCGCGTCGCCCGGGAACGGGGACGAAGCGTTTCGACCTCGTCGGGCGTCCGCATCACCGGACGGAGACGATCCCGCATCCTGAGACAAACTGCCCACGAGGGCGCCCCCAGGACCCCTCGGGATAGCCCAAGCGGGTGAGAAAGATCGTGCGAAACGGACACCTTCGAGGGTGTCCGGTAAGCGCATTCATGGCGTCTGACCTGCGTAGTTGTTCGCTGCGGATTTCGTCGTGGGGACTTTCGTCCCGAATCCTGGGTCTAGACGCGGTGCCGTAGGGGTGGGCGATACTGGGTTCGAACCAGTGACCTCCTCGGTGTGAACGAGGCGCTCTACCACTGAGCCAATCGCCCGCGGATCTCGATCTCTCGAGAACGCGACGAGGAAAGGTTACAGGTTCTCGTGCGAAGTTCCGAACCGGCGCGTCGCACTCCGGACGATGAGGGGACATCGATGACCGTGCAGCGATCCGACGTGGTCGACGTCGTCACCATGCAGCTCGTGCTCTCGGACGCGACCGTGCTGCCGGTGACCACCGAGCTCAGCTTCTTCAGCGGCGACCCGTACACGATCCGTGCGACGTTCTCCGGCCAGAGCGCGATGTCGACGTGGCTCTTCGGCCGTGAGCTCTTGCAGGACGGGCTCGCCTCGACCGAGGAGCACCCCGCGGGGCTCGGCGACGTGCGCATCTGGCGCGACGAGGACCCGGCCTACTTGCTCATCGCGCTGTACGGGGTCGAGGGCGAAGCGCTCCTCGCGTGCCCCGTGGACCCGCTCGAGCGGTTCCTCGCGACGACGGCGACCCTCGTGCCCCTCGGCCACGAGAGCGACTCGATCCAGGACCAGATCTCGGCCCTGATCGCCTCGCTCAGCTCCTGACCCCTCTCCGCTCGGCCGCTCAGGGGTCGATCGACTGCTGCCGTCGCGCCGCGAACACGTCCATCGCCGCGCGCGTGGTCTCTCCCGCTGCGACCTCGACGCCGTCGAGCGCGACCACGGGCACGAGGTTGCGGATGGAACCGGCGAGGGCCAGGTGCGCCTCGCCGCGCGAGACCTCGTCGAGCACGTCGTAACGCAGCTCCCCCGGCTCGGCCTCACGCACGGGCAGGCCCGCGTCCTGGCTCCACTCGAGCACGAGCTCGCGCGTGATCCCCGCGAGGCATCCGCTCGTCAGGGGCGGCGTCACGAGCTCCCCGCCACGCTCGACGAAGACGTTCGACGCCGTGCCCTCGCACAGCTCCCCCACCGTGTTCGCGAGGAGTGCCTCGTCCGCTCCCGCGGCACGCGCGGCGGCGAGCACGACGACGTTCTCGGCGTACGACGTCGTCTTCAGCCCGACGACGGCCGAGCGCTCGTTGCGCACCCACGGGACCCGGACCACGCGTGCGGGCTTGGGCGCAGCGGCGGGCCCGGCCACCACGAGCACGGTCTGGCGGGAGGGGTCGGGGGCGTCACGGAACGAGCCGAGCGGACCGGGCCCGTCCGTCACGGTGATGCGCAGGCGTCCAGCGTCCGGCGCCGCACGGAGCACCGCGGCGATGCCCTCGCGGATGCGCTCTTCGTTCGGCGCCGCGATCCCGAGCCCCGCAGCGCTGCGAGCAAGCCGCGCGAGGTGGCGCTTCAGGGCGAAGACGCCGCCGTCGTACACCGCGCACGTCTCGAAGATCCCGTCACCGACCGTGAGACCGTGGTCGACGGCGGTCACGAGGGGCTCGTCCGGGTCGACGAGCCGCCCGTCGTGCCAGATCACCGTGCTCATGGCGTCCAGTCTCGCCCGCTCGACGCGATCGCGACGAGGCGACGCGCCTTGAGCTCGGTCTCCTCCCACTCCGCCGCCGGGTCGGAGCCCCACGTGATGCCCGCACCCGTGCCGAAGCGCAGGACACCTCCCTCGGTGGCCTCCCACCAGAAGGTCCGGATCGCCACGGCGAGCTCCGCGCGTCCGGCGTCCGCGTCGATCCAGCCGAACGCGCCGCAGTACGGGCCGCGGTCGACCGGCTCGAGGGCGTCGATCGTGCGCAAGGCGGAGGACTTGGGCGCTCCCGAGACCGAGCCAGGCGGGTAGGTCGCCCTGAAGATCCGCCCCCACGCGTCCGGTGCGTCACGAACCTCGGGCTCGAGCGCCCCCGTGACGGTCGAGACGAGGTGCACGAGGCCCGGGTGCTGCTCGACGGCGAGGAGCGCGGTGACGTCCACCGTGCCCGGCTCGCACACGCGCTGCAGGTCGTTGCGCACGAGGTCGGTGATCATCACGTTCTCCGCGCGGTCCTTCTCCGTGAGCCCCGCGGGCACGGTCGCGGTGCCCTTGATCGGGCTCGACGTGAGCCGGCCGTCCTCGAGCCGCAGGAACAGCTCTGGCGATGCCGAGACGATCCACGCGGGGGGTACGCCCGCGCCCTCGGGCACGTGCAGGGTCCCGGCGAAGGGTGCCGGGTTGCCCGCCGCGAGCCGCGCGCCCAGCGCGAGGGCATCGGGTTCCGTGCCGTCGGCCTCAGCGGGCAGTGGTGCGCGCAGCACGCGGCAGATGTTCGCCTGGTAGACGTCGCCCTCGCGGATCGCGGCGCGCGTCGCAGAGACCGCGCCCTCGTACTCGGCACGGGACATCGAGCTGGACCACGCGGTCGGGTCCGGGCCCCGCCACGCGGCCACGGAGTGAGAAACGTCACCGGGGAGACCGGCGTCGGACACGGAGGTGCCTTCTCGCGCTCCCCCACCCTCGGACCGCTCGACGTGAGCGAACCGCCATGCCCGCACCCGTCCGGAGAAGTCTCCGGACACGGCCCACCACCCGCCAGCCGCAAGCCGCTGCGGCTCAGCGACGACGTCGACGCACTCGAGGACCCCGTGAGCCCGGACACCCGCAAAGCTCGCCACGGCACGCTCGCGCCGCAAGCTCTCGCGGATGTCGGGCGTCGTCACCGGGCCACCGTACCGAGGCGTGCGTGTCAGTTGGACGATGGCGCGCTCGGTCGGTTAGAGTCTCCGATGCAGCACAGCGGGAACGCTGATGCAGCGCGGACGTGGCTCAGCTGGTAGAGCATCACCTTGCCAAGGTGAGGGTCGCGGGTTCGAATCCCGTCGTCCGCTCTGAGGCACACTGCCAAAGACAGCTCGCGAGGCTGGCGGGCACGGGTCTCGTGGTGGAGTGGCCGAGAGGCGAGGCAGCGGCCTGCAAAGCCGTATACGTGGGTTCGAATCCCATCTCCACCTCGCAGCAGCAACGGGCGATTGGCGCAGCGGTAGCGCGCTTCCCTGACACGGAAGAGGTCACTGGTTCGATCCCAGTATCGCCCACCAACGAAAGGCCGCCCCCTCACCAGGGGGCGGCCTTCGTGCTTCCCGTCCCGGCGCGAACGCCGGGGACAAGGTCTCTCAGTAGCGGTAGACGGTCTGCGCCGTGTGCACGCCCCGGGGACCGTACGGCGCCTTCTCGAGCCACGTCGACGCCTCGGCGTCCTCGGGGGCACTCTCGGCGGCCGCACGGATCTTCTCGCTCGTCAGCGCGTCGGGACGCAGGTGCGCGAGCGCCTCGCCCGCCGCGTCGCGGTTGAAGAGGGCCGCGGACCGCCGCGAGAGAGCGAAACCCTCGATCGGGACCCGCGCCGCCTCGGGGTTGCTCGCCTGCAGGGCAGCAGCCACGGCGATCGCCGCGGACTCCGCGTCCGGCACACCGGAGTTGAGCCCTCGCGCCCCGAACGGGGCGAACAGGTGCGCGGCCTCCCCCACGAGCAGCACCCGACGCGCCGGGTCCGCGAAGTCGTGCGCGACGAGCTGGAGGAACTGGTAGGTCGAGACCCACGACGTCCGGTCCGAGTAGCCCGGCGGGAGCACCGCGTCGAGCCATCCGCGCACGCCGTCCGTCGAGGCGAGCTCCTCGGGGTCGTCCCCGTCCACGAGCTGCAGGTCCACGCGGTAGCCCCCGGCGAACGGGACCACGAGGACGTTGCGGCCGTCGACCGCGGGGTGGGCGTAGTGGAAGTGCCGCTCTTGCGGGAGCGCGGGCTCGGCGATCTCGTCGACGTCGACGACGATGTACCACCCGTCGTCCTTGCTGCCCTCCATGCGGGCACCGATCTGCTTGCGGACGTTCGATCGCGAACCGTCCGCGCCGATCACGTACGACGCCAGCCACTCGCGGCCCGCGCTCGTGGTGATCGTCACGCCGTCGTCGTGAGCGCTGACACCGGTGACCTCCTGCTCCCACGCGACCTCGACACCGCTCGCGACGGCCCGCGCGTACAGGTACGCCTCGATCTGCACCTGCGGCAGGCTCGTGAAGTGCGGGTACGCATCGGCGGGCGGGTCGGGGTAGGTCTTGGCGTAGACCTCCTTGCCCCCGTAGAAGGTGCGCTGCGTGTTCCAGTACACACCGTGCCCGTACAGCTCAGCACCGAGCCCCGGACTGATCCGGTCGAGGATCTGCAAGGTCTGCGAGTGGGTGAAGATCGCCCGGCTCCCCGGACGCTGCCTGCCGTCCGCGCCTGCCTCAAGCACGACGACGGGCAGGCCGTAGGCGCGCAGGGCGAGCGCGGCCGTGAGCCCGACCGGGCCGGCGCCCACGACGATCACGGGTGGCTGGGGACCTTGCGTGGTGCTAGGCGTCGTGCTGGACATCGTTCTCCTCTCGAGTGGCGGCCACCACGAGGGCGTCGAGGGCCACCGGGCCTTGCGGCGTGATGCGGACGGGGTTGAGATCCACCTCGGCGACGTCGTCGTGCTCGCACACGAGCCGGCCGACGGCACGCAGCACCTCGCCGAGCGCGACGCGGTCGACGAGCGGTGCACCGCGGAAGCCGTCCAGGACGGCGGCTGGCAGCTGGTCCACCATCTCCGCGGCGCGCGACTCGCTCAGGGGCGCGAGGCGCAGGATCGGGTCGCTGCCGAGCTCGGCTGCCACACCGCCCAGGGCGAGCAGCACGACGGGGCCGAATACGGCGTCACGCGTCGCACCCACGATGAGCTCCGCGCCCGGCGGGGCCATCTCCTCGAGGAGGTAGCGGCGCGTGGAGCTTCGCGGCTCGATCGCGTCGATCGCGTCGAGTGCCGCCTCGAGCCCGGCCTGGTCATGCACACCGACGTGGACGCCGCCCACGTCGGACTTGTGCAGCACGGCCGCGTCGAGGATCTTCACCACGACGGGTCCGCCGAGCCCGGCGAGGGCCTCGAGCGCCGCGGCACGGTCGTGGGCGACTCGGCGTGGCAAGGTCGGGACGCCGTAGGTCTCGAGCAGCGCCTTGCCCTCGTGCTCGTCGAGCGTGCGACCGAGCGTTCGCTGGGGTGCTGCGGGCTCCTCGTCCGTGATCGTGCGGGCCTGAGCGTCGAGCGCGACGGCGGCGAGCCCCGTCGCGAGGTCTCCGGGACTCGTGAACATGGGTACCCCGACCGCGTCGAACTCGGCGCGGCGCTGCGTCATCGTGTCAGAGGGTCCGCCGCTCGCGAAGAGCACGCGACCTTGGAGCGCTCCGACGGCGGCGACCGGATCGAGAGCACCCGGTTCGTCCAGCGCGTAGACGCCGACGGCACCGACGGCGGGATCCGCTCCGACGGCGGCGAGCACGTCGGGGAACGTCGCCGCGGGCCGGCCCGTGTCGACGGGGTTGGACTGGAAGGTGATCGGCGGGAGCAGCTCGCCGATGCGGGACTGCGTCTGCGCCGACAGGGTCGGCACCGCGACGCCGCGCGCGCCGAGCGCATCGGCGATCGCCAGGCCCGGGCCAGCCTGCCCCGTGACGAGCCCGACGCCGTCGGCGCCGGCGGGAAGCCGGACGGATCGCAACGCCGTGAGCGCCGCGACGAGCTCCTCGAGGCTGTCGACGACGACGGCGCCCGCTTGCTGCAGCGCAGCCCGGGTGAGGGCGAACGATCCCGTCATGGCTCCGGTGTGCGAACGAGCGAACTCCGAGACGTCGGAGCGGCCGACCTTGAACGCGACGACGGGCTTCCGGGCGGTCGCTCGGCGCAGCGCGGCGACGAGTCCCGGTCCGTCGGACACTCCCTCGAGGTGCAGGCCGATCGCTGTCGTCGACTCGTCGTGCGCGAGAAAATCGACGAGCTCGGGGAAGTCGACGTCGATCGCGTTGCCGAGCCCGACGCCGAGGCGCAGTCCCACGCCGGCGCGGTCGAGCATGAACGCGATCGCGAGGTTCACCCCGCCGGACTGGGCGACGATGCTCACCGAACCGGGTGCGAGGTCGCAGACGGCGGGCATGAAGTTCGCCGTCGCGCCGTCGCGCGGGTTCATGAAGCCCGAGGTGTTGGGACCCAGGAGCCGGATACCGCCGTCGCGCGCCGCGGCCGCGACGCGGTCCTGGAGCGCGGCGCCCTCCGGGCCCGTCTCGGCGAAGCCGCCCGCGCACACGACAGCGGCGCGGATGCCGGCGGCCGCCGCGTCCTCGAGCGCCCCCGGGACGACGTGTGGCGGAACGACGAAGACGGCGAGGTCGACGTCGTCGACCTCCCGGATGCTCGTGATGGCGGGTCGCCCCAGGATCTCGCCGCCTCGCGGGTTGACGGGATGCAGGGCTCCGGGGAAGGTCCGCAGCGCCTGCATCATCGCGAACCCCGCCTTGTCAGGGTGCGCCGAGGCGCCGACGACGGCGATGCTGCGCGGTCGGAACATCGCGTCAAGGCCCGTGCTGCGCACCTGCGCCGGTGCGGGCTCGAGGGCGGTCACCGCGGGCCCGGTCGGGTCGCGTAGTCGATCGCGCCGTCATCGGTGACGCCCACGTCGAGGCGGCCGAGCCCCGCGATCTCGACGCTCACGCGCTGCCCCGCAGCGATGGGACCGACCCCGGCGGGTGTCCCCGTCGCGATGACGTCCCCCGGGAACAGCGTCATGACGTGGCTCGTGTAGGAGACGAGCTCGGCAACGTCGTAGATGAGGTCACGGGTGGACGCGTGCTGGCGGAGCTCGTCGTCGACCCAGCAGCGCAGCTCGAGGCCACCGGGGTCGGGCACCTCGTCCGCCGTCGTGATCCAGGGTCCGAGCGGGGTGAAGCTGTCGAACGACTTGCGGGTGGACCTGTCCTCCCCCGAGCG
>JAAYZM010000254.1 GCA_012514835.1 Actinomycetales bacterium | reverse complement strand
GTCAGCCGAAGAGCGCAGCGGCCTTGATGGCCGTCTGGACGATCCCGTAGGCGAGCAGCCCGCCCACGAACACCCACAGGCCGCTCGCGACGATCCACGTGCTGCGCGGCGTGCCGGTGGCCGGCGCCGCATCGGGGCACTCGACGGCAACGGCGAGATTCTGGTCAAGGGCGGTGGCGGTCATGTCAGGCCTCCTGGCTGGCGGTCGCGAGCTCACGCTCGGAAGGGTCGAGATCGGGGTTGGGCGCAGCGGGCTGCACGTGGTGCTTCGTGTCGACGGGCTTGACGAAGAGGTTCGCGGTGAACCCGATCAGCAGCACGCCCACCATCACCACGAGCGAGGGGATGTAGAGGGCCTGCCCGGTGATGCCCTGGGCGGCGCGGGAGTCGGCGATCGAGTTGACGATGAGCGGCCCGGCGATGCCCGCGGCGGACCACGCGGTGAGCAGCCGCCCGTGGATGGCCCCGACCTCGAGTCGACCGAAGAGGTCCTGGAGGTACGCGGGGATGGTCGCGAAGCCGCCGCCGTAGAACGTGAGGATGAAGAACGTCAGCACCACGAACAGCGCGACGGACGAGCCACCGAGGGTCGCGACGCCCGTGTAGAGGAGGGCGCCGGTGCCGAGGTAGAGCATGTAGGCACGCTTGCGGCCGAGCTTGTCCGACGCCGTGGACCAGCCGAACCGCCCCGAGAGGTTCGCGAGCGAGAGCAGCCCCACGAAGCCCGCCGCGGCCTGCGGGGTCACCGAGGAGAAGAAGTCCTGGATCATCGGCGAGGCCTGCTCGAGGATGCCGATGCCCGCCGTGACGTTGGTGAACAGCACGATCCACAGCAGGTAGAACTGCGGCGTGCGGATGGCCTGGGTCGCGGTGACGTCACCCTTGGCCTGGAGTGCCACGGCCTTGGCCGACGGCGTCCACCCGTCCGGCTTCCAGCCCGGCGCGGGGACGCGGACCACGATGGCGCCGAGCGTCATGATCACCGCGTAGATGGCACCGAGCGTGAGCATCGTGGGGACGATCGCCTCGGCCGGCGTGGGTGCGTAGGACTCGAGCAGCGAGGCGGTGAGCGGGGAGGCCACCATGGCACCGCCGCCGAAGCCCATGATCGCGAGGCCGGTCGCGAGGCCGGGGCGATCCGGGAACCACTTGATGAGGGTCGACACGGGGGCGATGTACCCGATGCCGAGGCCCATGCCGCCGATGAACCCGTAGCCGAGGTACACGAGCCACAGCTGGCCCAGGCTCACCCCGAGGGCTCCGACGAGGAAGCCCGAGACCCAGAACACCGCGGACACGGCGATGGCCTTGCGCGGCCCGGCGCGGTCCACCCAGCGCCCGCCCACGGCGGCCGAGAGCCCGAGCATGACGATCGCGATCGAGAAGATCACGGCGATCTGCGTGTGGCTCGCGTCGAAGCGTTCGAGCAGGGGGTTCTTGAACACCGAGAACGAGTACACCTGCCCGATGGACAGGTGGACCGCGAGCGCCGCGGGCGGCACGAGCCATCGCTGGTACCCGGGCGGCGCGATGGTGCGAGCACGGTCGAGGAACTTCATGGGTGGGCACCCTCCGCAGGTGTCGGCCCCGGTTCCGTACCGGGTACGTCCATGCTGGTGGGCGCATCGGAGCCGCACGGGGGACCTTGGTCGTGGCGCGACCGCCGTCGGCCCCGGCCTTGCCCTCGCCCGGCCCCGGCCCGGACCCCGCCCGCGCACCGCACTGCGCGCTACTAGAGTGCTTGGCGGAGGTACGCGAGCCTGCTCGCGACCGCGTCGACGATGCCGTGGAGGAACCTGTGACCGAGCCCACCCAGCCAGCCCTGGAGAACCTGCTGACGGAGGGGCGGCGCTTCGAGCCGAGCCCCGAGTTCGCGGCGCAGGCGAACGTCACCGCCGAGGCGTACGAGTCCGTGGGCGAGGACCTGCCGGAGTACTGGGCGGGCCGGGCGCGCGAGGTGCTCACGTGGCGCACGCCGTTCACGCAGACGCTCGACTGGTCGGACGCCCCCGTGGCGCGCTGGTTCGCGGACGGCACGCTCAACGCGGCGTACAACGCGGTGGACCGCCACGTCGAGGCGGGTCACGGGGACCGGGTGGCGCTGCTGTTCGAGGGCGAGCCGGGCGACTCGCGCGCCATCACGTACGCGGAGCTGCGCGACGAGGTGGCGCGCGCCGCGAACGCCCTCGAGGCGCTGGGCGTCACGACGGGCGACCGCGTGGCGATCTACCTGCCGATGATCCCCGAGGCCGTCGTGGCGCTGCTCGCGTGCGCGCGGATCGGCGCCCCGCACTCCGTCGTCTTCGGCGGGTTCTCCGCGGAGGCGCTGCACTCGCGCATCGAGGACGCCCAGGCGAAGGTCGTGATCACGGCCGACGGCGGCTACCGGCGCGGTGCCCCCATGGCGCTCAAGCCCGCCGTGGACGAGGCGCTCGCGAAGGGCGCACCGAGCGTCACGAACGTCCTGGTGGTGCGCCGCACGGGCCAGGACACGGCGTGGACCGAGGGCCGCGACGTGTGGTGGCACGAGGCCGTGGACGGCGCGAGCACGGAGCACGAGCCCGTGTGGGTGGACGCCGAGCACCCGCTGTTCATCCTCTACACGTCCGGCACCACGGGGAAGCCCAAGGGGATCCTGCACACGACGGGCGGCTACCTCACGCAGTGCGCCTCGACGCACCGCGACGTGTTCGACCTCAAGCCCGCCACGGACGTGTACTGGTGCACGGCGGACGTGGGCTGGGTGACGGGCCACTCCTACGTCGTGTACGGGCCGCTCATCAACGGCGCAACGCAGGTGATCTACGAGGGCACACCGGACACGCCGCACCGCGGGCGCTGGTGGGAGATCGTCGCGAAGTACGGCGTCACGATCCTCTACACCGCGCCCACGGCGATCCGCACGTACATGAAGTGGGGCGAGGACCTGCCCGCGGCCCACGACCTGTCCTCCCTGCGCCTGCTGGGCAGCGTGGGCGAGCCCATCAACCCCGAGGCGTGGGTCTGGTACCGCCGCGTGATCGGCGGGGACCGCACGCCCGTGGTGGACACGTGGTGGCAGACGGAGACGGGCGCCATCATGATCTCCCCGCTGCCCGGCGTCACGGCCGCGAAGCCCGGCTCCGCCCAGACGCCGCTGCCTGGCATCGCCGCGAACGTGGTGGACGACGAGGGCCGGCCCGTCCCCGCGGGTGGCGGCGGCTACCTCGTGCTCGTCCAGCCGTGGCCGTCCATGCTGCGCGGCATCTGGGGCGACCTGCAGCGCTTCAAGGACACGTACTGGTCACGGTTCGCGGGCATCTACTTCGCGGGCGACGGGGCGAAGAAGGACGACGACGGCGACATCTGGCTGCTCGGCCGCGTCGACGACGTCATGAACGTCTCCGGGCACCGCCTGTCCACCACGGAGATCGAGTCCGCGCTCGTCTCGCACCCCTACGTGGCCGAGGCCGCCGTGGTCGGCGCGTCCGACGACACGACCGGTCAGGCAGTGGTCGCCTTCGTGATCCTGCGCAGCGACGTCATCGAGGCTGCCGACGCGACCGACTC
>JAAYZM010000253.1 GCA_012514835.1 Actinomycetales bacterium | reverse complement strand
TCCGGACGGCCGCGCCCTCGGGCGCGGTGAGATGGACGAACAGGTCCTGCAGGTCGACCGGCGCGAGCTCGAGGCCGAGGCGCCGCGCCTGGGCCACGTCGTCGTCGTCCAGCCGGCCGTAGAGCATCACCTGGGCGGTGCGCCCGAGCTGCTGGCGGCCGATGACGGTGCGCCCGTCGGCGAACCGCGCGACGGCGTCCTCGGGCCCGACGACGCTCGTCCCCCGGGACCGCAGCGTGTCGGCGTCCTCGGCCAGCAGCACGCGCCCGTCGTGGACGACGACGACGTCCTCGACCAGCCGCTGCATCTCCTCCACGAGGTGCGTGGAGACGACGATCGTGCGCGGGTGCTCGACGTAGTCGGCGAGCAGCGCGTCGTAGAACGCGTACCGCGACGGCGCGTCGAGGCCGAGGTGCACCTCGTCGAGCAGGGTGAGCGGCGCGCGGGTCGCCAGGCCGACGATGATGCCGAACGCGGAGCGCTTGCCGCGGGAGAGCTGGTTGGGCCGCTTGCGCTCGGGCAGCTCGAACGTGTCCATGAGCCGCTCGGCGAGCTCGCGGGAGAACCGCGGCCGCACCCGCTCGAGGAACCGGAGGTTCTCGCGCAGCGACTGGTCGGCGAGCACGTCGCCGCTCTCCCGGACGAGGCAGACCTCCTCGGTCACCGCGGCGTTCTCCCACGGCTCCCGCCCGCCGACGAGCACGGTCCCGGCGTCGGCCCGGCGGAACGCGGCGAGCACGGACAGGATGCTCGTCTTGCCGGAGCCGTTGCGGCCGATGAGGCCCGTGACGGACCCGGGGCGGACGCTGAACGTCGCGCCGTCGACGGCGGTCGTGCGGCCGTAGCGGACGACGAGCCCGCGCACCTCGACGCCGAGCCCGCTCATCGGGCCTCCCCCTCGCCGTGGGCCTGCTCGCGGAGCCGGGCGACGACGTCGTCCAGCGGGATGCCGAGGAGGCGGGCCTGCTCGGCGACGGGGTCGACGACGTCGGTGAAGAAGCGCTCGCGGCGGGCGGCGACGAGCCGCTCGCGCGCCCCCGGCGCGACGAACATGCCGACGCCGCGGCGCTTGTAGAGCGTGCCCTCCTCCACGAGTTCCGCGAACGCCTTCGCGGCCGTGGCGGGGTTGATGCGGTAGGCGGTCGCGTACTGCGTGGTCGACATCACCTGCTCCTCCTCCCGGAGCGCACCGCTGAGGACCTGGGTGCGGATCTGGTCGGCGATCTGCAGGAAGATCGGCTCCCGGCCGTCGAACGCCACGCCGCACCTCCCCGGGCCGCTTCACTGGTTCATTACTCCACTAATGAACCACGGAGGTTGTGATCCGTCAACCCCGCGCGACGACGTGGGGGACCCCCGACCGTACCCGCGTCGAGTGGAGCGCCGTGGCGGCCCAGCCGCCCGAGTGGAGCGCCGTGGCACCACGGCACTCCACTCGTCGGTGGTGGACCGGGGGTCAGCCGCGCAGGCGCGCCGCGACGAGCTCGGCGATCTGCACGGCGTTGAGCGCCGCGCCCTTGCGCAGGTTGTCGTTGCTGACGAACAGCGCGAGGCCGCGCCCGTCCGGCACGCTCTGGTCGACCCGGACGCGACCGACGAAGCTCGGGTCCTGACCTGCGGCCTCGAGCGGCGTCGGCACGTCGGAGAGCGCGACGCCCGGGGCGTCCCGCAGCAGCTCGACGGCCTTCTCCGGCGACAGCGGCGAGGCGAACTCCGCGTTGATCGACAGCGAGTGGCCCGTGAACACCGGCACGCGGACGCACGTGCCGGAGACCAGCAGGTCGGGGATGCCGAGGATCTTGCGCGACTCGTGGCGCAGCTTCTGCTCCTCGTCGGTCTCCCCGCTGCCGTCGTCGACGATCGACCCGGCGAGCGGGAGGACGTCGAACGCGATCGGCCGCACGTACTTCACCGGCTCGGGGAACGTCAC
>JAAYZM010000252.1 GCA_012514835.1 Actinomycetales bacterium | reverse complement strand
CTCCATTGTCGAACAGGTGTTCGAACAATTCAAGAGGGTGGGGACAACTTTTTTCGGTAGATCCGCGGGCGGGGTCTCGAGGCTGCGCCCGCTGCGCGGACTCCGCACCTCGACCCACGTGAGTCGGTGGGTCTCGAGGCTCGCGCCCGCTGCGCGGACTCCGCCCCGCCCACGCGAACGTGGGACCCAGACCAACGCGACCAGCGTGCCGTGGACCACCGACAACCCTCGCGCGGTCGCCTGCGAGACTGCAGGCATGTTCGCTCAGCCCGGTGATTCCTTCTACGAGCAGGTCGGGGGGCACGAGACCTTCGTGCGCCTCGTGCATGCCTTCTACGAGGGCGTGGCCCAGGACGAGACCCTGCGGGCCCTCTACCCCGAGGAGGACCTCGGCCCCGCGGAGGTGCGCCTGCGGATGTTCCTCGAGCAGTACTTCGGCGGGCCGACGACCTACAGCGAGCAGCGCGGGCACCCGCGGCTGCGGATGCGCCACGTCAACTACGCCGTGACGCCCGACCAGCGCGACCGCTGGATGCGGCACATGCTCGCGGCGATGGACACGCTCGACCTGCCGGAGTCGCACGACGCGGCGATGCGCGACTACTTCCGCCGCGCCGCGGACATGCTCGTCAACGCCGACGACGACGGGAACCGCCTGTGAGCGAGGCGACGACGACCACAGCTGCCGCCCCCTTCGCCATGCAGGAGATCCACGCGGCCCAGCCCGCGGACTCACCGTGGTGGCGCGACGCGGTGATCTACCAGATCTACCCGCGGTCGTGGGCCGACGGTGACGGCGACGGCATCGGCGACCTGCCTGGCATCACCTCACGACTGGACCACCTGCGCGACCTGGGGGTCGACGCGGTCTGGCTCTCTCCCTTCTACCGCTCGCCCCAGCGCGACGCGGGCTACGACGTCGCCGACCACCGCGACGTCGACCCGCTCTTCGGCACGCTCGCGGACGCAGACGCGATGATCGCGCGCGCCCACGAGCTCGGCCTGCGCGTCGTCGTCGACCTCGTGCCCAACCACACCTCCTCGGACCACCCCTGGTTCCAGCAGGCGCTGGCCGCCGCGCCGGGCAGCCCCGAGCGAGAGCGCTACATCTTCCGCGACGGTCTCGGTGAGGACGGCTCCTTGCCGCCGACGGACTGGCAGGCCAACTTCGGCGGCGGCGCGTGGACCCGGGTCACCGAGGCCGACGGCACGCCCGGGCAGTGGTACCTGCACCTCTTCGACCCCTCCCAGCCCGACCTCAACTGGGACGACGCGCGGGTACGTGAGGACTTCGAGACCACGCTGCGCTTCTGGCTCGACCGAGGTGTCGACGGCTTCCGCGTCGACGTCGCGCACGGTCTGGTCAAGGACCCGACCTTCCCGCCCTTCGGCAAGCATCCGGGCGGGCTCATGGAGGTCACGCACGAGGCCCCGTACTGGGACCAGGACGGCGTGCACGAGATCTACCGCGGCTGGCGGGCGCTGCTCGACTCCTACGGCACCCCCGAGCGCATCCTGTGCGCCGAGGCCTGGGTCAACCCCGCGGACCGGCTGGCGCGCTACGTGCGCCCGGACGAGTTCCACCAGGCGTTCAACTTCGACTTCCTCGAGACCCGTTGGCGCGCAACGGATCTGCGCGAGGCGGTCCGTCGCTCGCTCGCCGCGAACGACTCGGTGGGCGCGATCTCGACGTGGGTCCTGAGCAACCACGACGTGTTGCGGCACGCCAGCCGCTTCGGCCTGCCCGTGGACGGCGCCCGGCCCAACGGCATCGGGCCCGACGACCCACAGCCCGACGCCGAGCTCGGCCTGCGCCGCGCCCGCGCCGCCACCACCCTCATGCTCGCCCTGCCCGGGGGCGCGTACGTCTACCAGGGCGAGGAGCTGGGCCTGCCCGAGCACACGAGCCTGCCCGGCGAGGTCCGCCAGGATCCGACCTACCGGCGCACCGACGGCGTCGAGCTCGGCCGCGACGGGTGCCGCGTCCCCATGCCATGGACGAAGGGGGCGCCCGCCCTCGGCTTCAACGACACCGGCGCCGCGTGGTTGCCCCAGCCGGAGGCCTACTCGGACCTCGCCGTCGACGCGCAGACCGGGGTCGACGGCTCGACCCTCGAGCTCTACCGCACCCTCCTCGCGCTGCGTCGCGAGCGCCGGCTCGGCCTCGCCTCGCTCGCGGAGGTCGACGGGCTGGGTCACGAGGTCATCGGGTACGTGCTCACCGCACCCGACAGCACCCGCACTCTCGTCCTGGCCAACCTCTCCTCCGAGCCGGTCGCGGTCCCTGCGCAGGCCGACGTGCTCGTCGCGTCCGGCGAGCTCACCGACGGGACGCTGCCGACGGACACGGCCGTCTGGGCCCGCCTCGACTGACATGGCGACGATCCTGCTGCTCCACTCCGCGCTCGGGCTGCGGCCCGGGGTGCACGCCTTCGCCGACCTGCTGCGCGAGCGCGGGCACGAGATCGAGGTGCCCGACTTCTACGAGGGG
>JAAYZM010000251.1 GCA_012514835.1 Actinomycetales bacterium | reverse complement strand
GAGGAGGAGAAGAACGGCGGGTTGTGGTGCTCGCCGAGGGCGAAGACGTCGAGACCCACCTCCTCGGCCGTCCGGGCGATCTCGACGACGGCGCGGATGCGCTCGTGCTCCGTCGGGATGCGGCCGGTGGTCGGGTCGCGCGTGATGTCGCTGACCGTGAAGACGCCGAACTGCATGGGTCGCTCCTGACTCGGGCACGGCGGGGGCCGCGCAGTTGGTTCAAAGTTCAACTGTCGCACGGAACACGGCTGCCCCCGGTCATATTCCCAGGGTGCCCGACGACGGCCGCCAGGCCCAGCCGGGGCCGTCGCCGGTCCGCTGGCGGGCCCCCGACGGGGACGCGCGCGGAGCGCCCCCGGTCGCGCGCCGCTAGCGGACCTCGAACCGCTCGGCCATCCGGTCGAAGAGCGCGTCGAAGCGCGGGTCGACGCGCCGGCGCGCCGGGTCGGCGTCGTACCACTCGACGATCTCCCGCGCGCCCTCCTCGAAGCGCACGCGCGTGGTGAAGTCCGGCACGACGGACCGCAGCTTGCTCGTGTCGAAGACCATCGAGTGCGCCTTGTCCCCCAGCAGCCACGGGCCCCACTCCGGGTCCTCGGCCGCGAGCACGTCGCTCGGCACGTGCACGATGCGCGGCTCCGCCACGCCGGCCGCCCGCGCGAGGGCGCGCGCGATCTGGTCCCACGTGAGCACGTCGTCCCCGGTGATGTGGAACGCCTCGCCCAGCGTGCGCGGGTTGCCGAGCAGCGGCACGAAGCCCCGCGCGAAGTCCGTGTGGTGGGTCAGCGTCCACAGCGACGTGCCGTCGCCGTGCACGACGACGGGCTTGCCCGCCCGCATCCGCTCGATCGCCGTCCACCCGGCGTCGAGCGGGATCGACGTGCGGTCGTAGGTGTGCGAGGGCCGCACGACCGTCACCGGGAACCCGCGCTCGCGGTACTCCCGCTGCAGCAGGTCCTCGCACGCGATCTTGTCGCGGGAGTACTGCCAGTACGGGTTGCGCAGCGGCGTCGACTCGGTGACGGGCAGCCGCTCGGGCGGCGTCTGGTACGCCGACGCCGAGCTGATGAACACGTACTGCTCCGTGCGCCCGGCGAACAGCTCGACATCGGTCGCGACGTGCTCCGGCGTGTACGCGACCCAGTCGACCACCGCGTCGAACTCGCGGTCGCCCAGCGCCTCCCGGACCGACGCCGGGTCGCGCACGTCCGCGCGGAGGTGCCGCACGCCGTCGGGCAGGGGGCGCAGGGCGCTCTCGCCCCGGTTGAGGACCGTCAGGTCGATGCCGCGCTCGACGGCGAGCGGGGCGCACGCGGAGCTGATGACGCCGGTGCCACCGATGAAGAGGACGCGAAGGGCCATGGGCGAAACGATACGACCCCGCGCGCACCCGGCGCCCGGGACGCCCCGCGCCCCGGACGCCCGCGGCGTCGGCTCAGAGGTAGTTCTCGTACGCCGGCAGGTCGAGCACGCCGTTGCCCGAGACGCCGATGACGACGACCTCGCCGTCCTTGGCCTCGGTGCGCACGTAGTCGAGCGCCGCCGCGATCGCGTGCGTCGACTCCGGCGCCGGCACGATGCCCTCGGCCCGCGCGAACTCCAGGCCCGCGGCGAACGTGTCGTCCTGCTCCACCGCGACCGCGCCCATGAGCCCGAGGTTGACGGCGTGCGACACCATCGGCGACATGCCGTGGTAGCGCAGGCCGCCCGCGTGGATGGGCGACGGCACGAAGTCGTGCCCGAGCGTGTGCATCTTGATGAGCGGCGTCAGGCCCGCGACGTCGCCGAAGTCGTAGCGGTACTCGCCCCGGGTGAGCGACGGCGCGGCGGCCGGCTCGCACGCGACGACGCGCGTCGTCGTGCCCTCGCGGAGGTTCTGGCCGATGAGCGGGAAGGACAGCCCGCCCAGGTTGGACCCGCCGCCCGCGCAGCCGAACACGACGTCGGCCTGCTCCTCGCCGAACTCCTTCAGCTGGGCGAGCACCTCCTGGCCGATGACGCTCTGGTGGAGCATGACGTGGTTGAGCACACTGCCCAGCGAGTAGTGCGCGTTCGGGTCCTTGGCCGCGACCTCGACGGCCTCGCTGATCGCCATGCCCAGCGAGCCGGTGGTGTCGGGGTCCTTCTCGAGCATCGCGCGGCCGGCCTCCGTGAGGTCCGACGGCGACGGGTGGCAGACGCTGCCGTACGCCTCCATCTGGTAGCGGCGGTACGGCTTCGCGTCGTACGACGCGCGGACCTGCCACACCTCGCACGTGATGCCGACGAGCGCGCACGCCATCGCGAGCGACGCGCCCCACTGGCCCGCGCCGGTCTCGGTCGTCAGCTTCGTGATGCCCTCGACCGCGTTGTAGTACGCCTGCGCGACGGCGGTGTTCGGCTTGTGCGAGCCCGTCGGG
>JAAYZM010000250.1 GCA_012514835.1 Actinomycetales bacterium | reverse complement strand
TCGTGCAGGTCGGCGCGCACCGTGACGCCGCTGTGCAGCAGCCCGCGCGCCTCGCGGTACAGCCCGGCCCACGCGCGCAGCTGCGCCAGCTCCTCCGGCGTGCAGCTAGTGAGGTCCCACTCGACGCCCGCGTGCGCGAACAGCGCGGTCGCGAGCCGCACGTTGAGCTCCGTGAGGCGCCCGCTGGTGTGGGCGAGGGGCCCGCCCACGTGCGAGCCCACGATCTCGGGCGGCAGCAGCACGCCGAGCCAGCGCTGGATGGACTGCCGCTCGACGGGGTCGATCGTGTCCGAGGCCCACACCCGGTCCGTCCGCGCCAGCGTGCCGAGGTCCACGCGCCCGCCGCCGCTCGCGCACGACTCGATCTCGAGCCCCGGTTGCGCGGTCCGCAGCCGGTCGAGGAGCGCCCAGTACGCGAGCGTCTGCACGTGCACGCCCGGCGCGTCGCCGGCCGCCGCGCGCACCGGCTCGAGCAGGTCGCGGTTGTGGTCCCACTTGAGGTAGTCGATCGCGTACTCCGTGACCAGCGCGGAGATGTGCTCGAACAGGTACTCGGTCACGTCCGGGTTGGCGAGGTCCAGCACGTGCTGGTTGCGCGCGGGCAGCCCCGGCCCCGCGGCGGGCCCCAGGAGCCAGTCCGGGTGCTCGCGCGCGAGGTCGGAGTCCGGGTTGACCATCTCCGGCTCGAACCACAGCCCGAACTGCATCCCGCGTGCGCGGACGTGCTCCACGATCGGCCCGAGCCCGCCCGGCCACACGGTCTGGTCCACGGTCCAGTCGCCCAGGCCCGCGTCGTCGGACCGGCGCCCGCGGAACCAGCCGTCGTCGAGCACGAAGCGCTCCATGCCCACCTCGGCCGCGCGGTCCGCGAGTTCCTTCAGCCGCGCGAGGTCGTGGTCGAACACCACGGCCTCCCACGTGTTGAGCACGAGCGGGCGCGGCGAGCGCGGGTGGGTCGCGCGCGCCCGGATCGTGCCGTGCCAGCGGGCCGAGAGCCCGTCGAGCCCGGTGTCCGACCACGCCCACCACAGCTCCGGCGTCGCGTACGTCTCGCCCGGTGCGAGGCGCACCTCTCCCGCGTCGAGCAGCTCACTCCCACCGACGACGGCGCCCCCCGCCGACCCCGCCCCTTCAGGCAGCCGTTCCACGAGGTACTCGCTCGCGCCGCCCCACGCGACGTGCACGGCCCACACCTCGCCGTCGCGGAACGCGAAGCCGGGCGTGCCCACCGCGAGGAACAGCGGGGTGTCGTGCCCCGGGCGGCCGCGGCGGTGCGCCCTGCGGTGCGTCCCGTCCAGCACGGGGCCGCGCTGCGGGGAGAACTCGCGCGGCCAACGGCCCGTGAGGTCGAGGTGCTCGCTCGCCCGCTCGGGCAGGGGGAGCACGAGGCGCAGGGCAGCGAGGTCGAGTGTCGCCTCGCCGCGGTTGGTCGCCGTCGCGCTCGTGCGCAGCACGCCGTGCGCGTCGAGCGTCAGCGTGAGGGTCACGTCGAGGTCCGACGACGGCGCAATCGCGGTGATGCGCGCCGTGACGGGGCCGTCCTCGCGGGCCACCGCCGTGGTGACACCGGCCGAGGAACCGCCGTCGGCCACCGTCTGCTCGCCCCCGGCGACCTCGACGCTCGTGAGCGTGAAGCGCGGCGCCGCGCCGCGCCCGCCCGCGTGGACCTCGACGCCGGGCGTGCCGGACCAGCCCTCGTGCTGCGTGGGCAGCAGCGTGAAGGCGCGCGGGCCGTCGAGCGAGGCATCCGGCCCGGGCGTGGGGTCGGTGAGGAGGAGATCGGCCACGGGACCGTCGTCGGACAGCGCCTGGCCCCAGTGGAGGAGGCGCGGCAGGCCGGGGCCGGTCGCGTCGAGGACCACCGAGACGCCCCCGCCGCGAAGGTGGATCAGGGGCGCGGTCACACGCGCGCCCACGGCTGGATCGCCCACCGGGCCGCGGCCGCGCTCACGCCGTACACCGGGGCGAGCGTCATCGCGAACGCCGGGCCGCCCAGGAAGAAGCCGAGCCCGAAGCCGATCAGCAGCCCCAGCGCGCCGAACGCGAGGAGGTGGCGGGACACCTGGGTCTCGCGACGCAGCAGGTAGGAGACGCCGAACGCGAGGGTCGGGCCCACCACGAGCGTCGCCACGAGCGCGATACCGCCCGTCGAGAGCGCGATGCGCGCCGCGCTCTGCTCGCTGCCCAGCACGTCGAGCTTCGCGTTCGGGTCGGAGCTCAGCAGGAAGAACACGAGCACCGTGAACACGAACGCGGCCGCGACGCAGCCCAGCAGGATCGCGCTCGCGGAGAACGTGTAGGCGTGGCGCGGTTCCTTGGGCGGGGTGGCGGGCTTGCGCGGGGAGGCCATGGGGGAAGCCTAGGGCGGGAGACAATGGTCCCGTGGACCAGCTGCGCATCATGACCGTGTGTACGGGAAACATCTGCCGATCGCCCATGGCGGAGGTGGTGCTGCGCGAGCGGCTCGCCGACGCCGGGCTGGCCGGACGGGTGGTGGTTGACTCGACGGGCACCACGGGGTACGAGGTGGGCTCGCCCATGGACCCGCGTGCTCGACGCGTCCTCCTCGCCGCCGGCTACTCGGACCCGGGCATCGGGGGGCACCGGGCCCGGCAGGTCTCGGCCCCGGACCTCGGCTCGCGCGACCTCGTGCTCGCCGCGACGTTCGACCACGTGCGTGCGCTGCGGCGGGTGCTGGGCCTGCGTCCTTCCGACGACGACGGCGCCCCCCACGTGCGCCTCCTCCGTTCTTTCGACCCGGCATCCGGGCCGGTCGACCTGGCCGACCCCTGGTACGGCGACCTCCCCGACTTCGAGCAGTGCTTGCTGGAGATCGAGGCAACCGTGGAAGGCATCCTCACCCACCTGCCCACCCTCACCCCCTCTCCCCACCCCTTCGCGAAGTAGCAGGCCACGCGCTCAGCCACTGACTTGTGGTGACTCGTGCGCGCACACGTGACCTTGCGGTGAGACGTGCGCACACGAGTCACCGCAACTGCAGGGGCAGGTGGCGGGAGCGGGGGCGAGGGTGAAGTGGGGAGCGGCTGGACGAATCTCGGTGGGGAGGGCCTTTCGTGCGGCACCATGGCGGGACCAGCCCGGCATCGGCGCCGGGCCCGTCGAGCGGAGTGCGCCATGGCGTTCAAGTTCACCGTCCACCAGAGCGAGAAGAGCGGCGAGTACTGGTTCCGGATCGTCGCAGCCAACGGGAACATCCTCGCGAGCAGCCAGCAGTACGCGCAGAAGCGCTCGGCGATCGACGCGATCGACTCGATCAAGAAGAACGCGCCCGACGCCGAGGTCGTCGACGAGACCTGAGCCCCGGAGGTCCGACGGCGGGCTCCCCGGGGACTGAGTCCGCGGACGCTCCGCCGTCGGCCCCCTCCTGCCCCGCTGCCCGCGGAGGGCGGAAGCGTTGGTGACGGAATGCAGTGCGAACTCTTCCCGCCCCGCTGCGCGTGGCGCCGGGGCAGGATGGGGGGATGGGTCTCGGTGAGGGTCAGGTGCTGGGTGACGGTGCGCACGAGCACGAGCGGCGCGTGAAGGTCGCGCGGCGGGCGCAGGTGCCGCCGTTCGCGGTGATGGACATCATCGCGGAGGCCAACAGGCGCCGGGCCGCGGGCCGCGACGTGCTCAACCTGTGCGCCGGCGAGCCCGCGACGGGCGCCTCGGACGTGGTCCGTGACCGCGCCGCGCAGATCCTCGCGTCCGGCCAGCTCGGCTACACCGAGGCCCTCGGCTCGCCCGCCCTGCGCGCCGAGATCGCCGCCCACTACGCGCGCTGGTACGGCGTCGAGCTGGACCCGGCGCGCATCGCCGTGACCACGGGCTCCTCGGGCGGCTTCGTGCTCGCGTTCCTCGCGGCGTTCGACGTGGGCGATCGCGTGGTCCTCGCGCGCCCCGGCTACCCCGCGTACCGCAACGTGCTCGACGCGCTCGGCTGCGAGGTCGTGGAGATCGACTGCGGGCCGGAGTCGCGCTACCAGCCCACGGTCGCGCTGCTCGAGGCCCTCGACGGCCCGATCGACGGCCTCGTGGTCGCGAGCCCCGCAAACCCCACGGGCACCATGATCGAGCCCTCCGAGCTCGACGCCCTCGCCACGTGGTGCGCCGCGCACGGCGTGCGCCTCATCAGCGACGAGATCTACCACGGCATCACCTACGCGGGGGCGGGGGGCGCAGGCGCCTCGGGGCCGGGGGGAGCGGGGCCGACGGCGGACGGTCCGACGACGGCGTCCTACCGCGAACCGGCCCCCACGGCGGCCCACTATCTGCACCAGGGCGCGATCGTGGTCAACTCGTTCTCGAAGTTCTGGGCCATGACGGGGTGGCGCCTGGGCTGGCTCGTGCTGCCCGACGACGTGCTCCCGGCCGTGGACGCGCTCGCGGGCAACGTCGCGCTGTGCCCGCCGGCGCTGTCCCAGGACGCCGCGATCGCGGCATTCTCCGAGGCCGGGTACGCCGCCGCGTTCGCCAACGTCGAGCGGTACGCCGCTGCGCGCGAGCTGATCCTCGCGCGGCTGCCAGAGCTGGGCTGGGACCGCGTGGCCCCCGCGGACGGGGCGTTCTACGTCTACGCGGACATCTCCGCGAGCGGGCTCGACTCGCGCGAGTGGTGCGCCCGGCTCCTCGCGGAGGCGGACGTCGCCCTCACGCCGGGCACGGACTTCGACCCGGTGCACGGTCACGCTTGGGTGCGACTGAGCTTCGCGTCCGACGTCGGCGTCATCGGTACCGCCGTCGACCGCATCGTCGCGTGGCAGGCCACGCTCTCCCGCCCCTGACTCTTGGCGGCCGTCTCAGATCCCGCGGGGCGCGTAGGCCGAACGGGTGAACTCCCCTACTCTGTGCAGTCACCGAGTCAGGAGGAACTGTGTCAAATCGTGCACGTGTGGTCCGGGTGACCACCTGGGGGTCCGCGGTCGCGCTCGCAGCGAGCGGACTGGTGGCCCCTGCGGCCGTGGCGGGTTCAGTCGCATCGCAGGGCGTCGTCGGCGGCGTGGG
>JAAYZM010000249.1 GCA_012514835.1 Actinomycetales bacterium | reverse complement strand
CGTCGCGTTCGCGAGCGATCTGATCCGCATCCCGAGCCCGCCGGGTGGAGAGGGGGACGTTGCTCGTCGCGTCCTCGAGGAGTTTCGTGCCCTCGGGTTCGACGAGGCGCGGATGGACGATCTCGGCAACGTGATCGGGCGCATCCGGGGCAAGGGCGAGGCGCCGACGATCATGCTCGCGTCCCATCTGGACGTCGTCGACGTCGGTGATCCCGACGACTGGGAGTTCCCGCCCTTCGGCGGCGTGATCGCAGGCGGGTACCTCCATGGCAGGGGCGCAATGGACATCAAGGGCCCACTCGCGGTCCAGACGTATGCAGCGGCGCACTTCGTCGACGACCGTCCCCCGGGCGATCTCCTCGTCTGCTACACCGTCTACGAGGAGCGGGGTGGGTGGGGGATGCTCCACCTCCTCGAGGACGCGGAAGTGCGCCCTGATCTCGTCGTGATCGGCGAGGCGACGGCGGGGGACATCTGCATCGGTCATCGTGGCCGCGCCGAAATCGTCGTCGAGATCGGTGGGGTCGCCGCGCACGCGAGCGCCCCGGAGCGTGCGCGAAACCCGCTCGACGCCCTGGGCGATGTCCTGGCCGCGCTACGTGCGTTCGCGGATGGGCTCCCCGCGGACCCGATCCTCGGCGCCTCCACCCTCGCGCCGACACGGGTCGAGACGCACCCGCGCAGCAACAACGTGATCCCGGAGAGCGTCCAGGTCACGGTGGACTGGCGGGTCCTTCCGGGAATGACGGAGGCGCGCGCGGTCTCGGAGCTCCAGGCGTTCCTCGACGCCGCAGTCGCCCTCCCGGAGGATCGCTCGGTCAGCGTGCGGACCGCGGTCGAGAGGCAGCGGAGTTACACCGGGATCGAGGCCGACCGCCCCCTGTTCCGCCCCGGCTTCCTCCTCTCGCCCGAGCACCCCGCCGTCCGCGCGGCGGTCGACGTGGTGAAGCGGAAGACCGGTCGGGCCCCGCGCGTCCGGCCCTGGACCTTCGCCACGGACGGCGCTCACGCCGCTCTGCTGGGGATTCCTGCACTCGGGTTCGCGCCAGGCGAGGAGCGATATGCGCATACGAACCGCGAGCGGCTGGAACTCGCCCAGGCACGGGCCGTCTACGAGGCGTACCCGGACGTCATCCGCGCACTCTTCGAAGCGCTCCGTGAGGTGCCGTAAACGGCGAGTTCTGGTTATCTTTAGACGGTAATTTCAGTGATCGGCCGCAAGGCCGCGTCGGAGGAAAGGGATGGCGAACCTGAAGCTGGGGATCGTGGGCCTGCCCAACGTCGGCAAGTCCACGCTGTTCAATGCATTGACCGGGGCCGGCGCCGCAGCCGAGAACTACCCCTTCTGCACCGTGGACCCGAACGTCGGCGTCGTCACCGTGCCCGATCCGCGGCTCGACCTCCTCGTCGAACGCGTCAAGCCGCGTGCGACGCAGCCCGCGGTCGTGACCTTCGTCGACATCGCCGGTCTCGTGAAGGGCGCGGCCCAGGGCGAGGGGCTCGGGAACCAGTTCCTGGCCAACATCCGCGAGGTCGACGCGATCGTCAACGTGGTCCGCTGCTTCGACGACCCCGACGTGACCCACGTCCTCGGATCCGTCGACCCGGTGCGCGACCGCGAGGTCATCAACCTCGAACTCGCCCTCGCCGATCTGCAGACGGTCGAGCGCAGG
>JAAYZM010000248.1 GCA_012514835.1 Actinomycetales bacterium | reverse complement strand
GACGACGCCCGCACGCTCCTGGGTGGCGTGTTCGTGGGGGACGCGAGCCAGTACGCGGCGCTGCGCCCCATGCTGGGCCGCGACCTGCCGGGCGACCCGGGCGCGTTCCTCCTCCCGCCGGGCAGCGGGAGCGCCCCGGACATCGGCCTGCCGGACGACGCCGCCGTGTGCTCGTGCAACAACGTGGCCGCGGGCACCATCCGGGCGGCCGTCACGGAGCACGGCTGCACGGACCTGGCCGCCGTGAAGACGTGCACCAAGGCGGGGACCAGCTGCGGCTCGTGCCTGCCTTTGGTGAAGAAGATCCTCACCGAGGAGCTCACCAAGGCCGGGATCACGGTCTCGACGGCGCTGTGCGAGCACTTCGCGCTCTCGCGGGCGCAGCTCTACGACGTCATCCGGGTCTCGCGGCTGCGCTCGTTCTCCGAGGTGCTCGCGGCGCACGGCCAGGCGGGCGTCGTGGGGGCCACGCGCGGCTGCGACATCTGCAAGCCCGTGGTCGCCTCGATCCTGTCCACGCTCGCCCCGGCGCACGTCCTGGACGGCGAGCGGTCCACGCTCCAGGACACGAACGACCACGTCATGGCGAACCTCCAGAAGGACGGCTCGTACTCGGTGGTGCCGCGCATCCCCGGCGGCGAGGTGACGCCCGAGGGGCTCGTCGCGATCGGTGAGGTGGCGCGCGACTTCGGCCTCTACACGAAGATCACGGGCGCCCAGCGGATCGACATGTTCGGTGCGCGCATCGACCAGCTGCCGGAGATCTGGCGGCGTCTCGTGGACGCGGGCTTCGAGTCCGGGCAGGCGTACGGCAAGTCGCTGCGCGCCGTGAAGTCCTGCGTCGGTTCCACGTGGTGCCGCTACGGCATGCAGGACTCGGTGGGCCTCGCGGTGGATCTCGAGAACCGGTACCGCGGCCTGCGCTCCCCGCACAAGCTCAAGATCGGCGTCTCGGGCTGCGCGCGCGAGTGCGCCGAGGCGCGCGGCAAGGACGTGGGCGTGATCGCCACGGACAACGGTTGGAACGTCTATGTGGGAGGCAACGGCGGGTTCAACCCGCGCCACGCGAAGCTCCTCGCGGAGGACCTCGACACCGAGACCCTCGTGCGGACCATCGACCGCTTCCTCATGTACTACATCCGCACCGCGGACCGCCTCCAGCGGACCGCTCCGTGGCTCGAGGAGCTCGAGGGTGGCGTCGACGCGCTGCGCGCCGTCGTGCTCGAGGACTCCCTGGGCATCGCGGAGGAGCTCGACGCGCAGATGGCCGAGCACATCGGCTCCTACTCCGACGAGTGGCGCGACACCCTCGAGGACCCGGCCAAGCTCGCGCGCTTCACGTCCTTCGTCAACGCCCCCGGCGTGGCGGACCCGTCGCTCGCTTACGTGGCCGAGCGCGGCCAGCCCCGCCCCGCGACTCCCCTCGAACGGGATGCCGCGCGCGAGGGTGCCGTGCTCGTGGCCGGGACAACTCTGGAGGTGCGGTCATGAGCGAGGCAGGTTTCGTGCAGGCGGGGACGACGACGGCGGACGGTGGCGGCTCGGACGCTGACGCGACCCTCACGTGGGTGGGCGTGTGCCGGGTCACCGACCTCGAGCCCGAGCGCGGTGCGGCGGCCCTCCTGGGCGCTGACCAGCTCGCGCTCGTGCGGCTGCTCGACGACTCGGTGCTGGCCGTCCAGCAGCTCGACCCGTTCTCCGGCGCGTACGTGATCTCCCGGGGCATCGTGGGCTCGCGCGTGGTGGACGGCGAGGAGCGGCCCACGATCGCCTCACCCATGTACAAGCAGGTGTTCGACCTCGGCACCGGCGCGTGCCTCGACCCCGTGGGCGGCGAGCCCCAAGCGCTGCGCACGTGGCCCGTGCGCGTGGTGGACGGCGAGGTGCAGGTGGGGCTCGCGCCCGAAGGGTCCGACGGCGAGGCGCTGGGCGCGGGCGTTCCTGGCGCGGGCCTGCCCGGCGGTGGCGTGTGACGACCCTGCTGGGGATCGAGCTCGCGGGGCGTGACGTGCTCGTGGTGGGCGGCGGGGAGATCGCCGCCCGGCGTGTGCACACGCTCCTCGCGGACCACGCCCGGGTGCACGTCGTGGCGCCAGAGCTGTGCGCCGAGCTCGAACCTCTCGCCGAGTCCGGCGCCGTGACGTGGACGCCCGGCCCCGTGCAGGCCGCGCACGTCGAGGGCGTGTGGTTCGTGCACACCGCGACGGGCAACCCCGCGACGGACGCCCAGGTGGCGCGGTGGGCCGAGCAGTGGCGGGTCCTGTGCGTCAATGCCTCCGACGCGGCTGCCGGATCGGCGCGGGTGCCCGCGACCGCCGTCGTCGGCGACGTTCTTCTTGGTGTGGTGTCCGTGGGTGCTCCCGACCCTCGCCGCTCCGTGGCCGTCCGCGACGCGCTCGCGGGCGAGCTGCGCGCGGGCCGCGTGGATCTGCGGCGCAAGCGTCCCGGGCGCGGGAGCGTGACCCTCGTGGGCGGCGGACCGGGTGACCCGGAGCTGCTCACGCTGCGCGGGCGGCGCGCGCTCGCGGAGGCGGACGTGGTGGTCACCGACCGGCTGGGCCCGGTGAGCGTGCTCGACGAGCTGCCGCCGGACGTCGAGGTCATTCACGTGGGCAAGACGTCCGGCCACCACCCGGTGCCCCAGCGCGAGATCGAGCGGATCCTCGTGGACCACGCCCGGCAGGGCCGGCGCGTGGTGCGCCTCAAGGGCGGCGACCCGTTCCTGTACGGCCGCGGCGGTGAAGAGGTCGTCGCGTGCCGGGCCGCGGGCGTGCCCGTCGACGTGGTGCCCGGCGTGACGAGCGCGCTGTCCGGGCCGCTCGCCGCGGGGATCCCCGTCACCCACCGCGGCACCGTGGGCGCCGTGCTCGTCACGAACGGCCACGACGGGCTGTCCGCGTCCGCGCTCGCGGCCGTGCGGGACGGCGAGGCGACGCTCGTGGTGCTCATGGCCGTCGCCAACCTCGCCGAGGTCACGGCCACCCTGCTGGCTGCCGGCGCGGATCCAGCCACCCCCGCCGCGGTGATCGAACGGGCCACCACGCCACGACAGCGCGTCACTCGCGCCCCCCTCGCCGACCTCGCGGCCCAGTGCGCCGCGCGCGGCGTCCGAGCCCCGGGCGTCGTCGTCATCGGCGCCGTAGCCGCCGAGGCCCTCCTCGACCCCACCGCCTTCCTCGACGCTGCGGCGCTGAGCGAGGTCGCGTCGTGAGCACGCTCATGGAGCAGACCATGGCGGGCGTGGTGGTGCTCGTGACGGCGGACCGGCGCTCGGCCGAGCTCGCGGCGGCGCTCGAAAGGCGCGGCGCGCGCATCCGGCACGCGCCCGCGCTCGGGATCGTGCCGCTCGCGGGCGACGACGCGCTGCTCGCCGCGACGCGCGACCTGCTCGCGGACCCGCCGGGCACGGTGGTGGTCACCACGGGCATTGGCCTGCGCGGCTGGATCGAGGCCGCCGACGCCGCGGGCCTCGCCGACCGTCTCCTCACGGTGCTCGCCGGGGCCCGGCTCGTGGCGCGCGGACCCAAGGCGCGCGGCGCCATCCAGGCGGCGGGCCTCACGGCGGACTGGGTCGCGGAGTCCGAGACGAACGGCGAGATCGCCCAGGTGCTCCTCGACGAGGGCGTCGCGGGCCGGTCGATCGCGGTGCAGCACCACGGCGCGGGATCGGACGGGCTCGACGAGGCGTTCCTCGCGGCCGGTGCGCGCGTGCGCAGCGTGGTGGTCTACCGCTGGGGGCCGCCGCCCGACCCGGAGGCCCTCGCGGCAGGCGTGCGGGCCGCCGCCGACGGCGAGATCGACGCGGTCGTGTTCACCTCGGCACCCGGGGCGTCCGCGTGGCTCGACGCCGCGGAGGCGG
>JAAYZM010000247.1 GCA_012514835.1 Actinomycetales bacterium | reverse complement strand
CTCGCGGACGAGCTCGTCGAGCGCCAGCGTCAGCTCGAGGCAGCCGTGCGCGTCGAGCGGGAGCGTCTCGCGGACGAGCTCCACGACTTCATCGCCCACGAGCTCACGATCATCGCCATGCACGCACGCGTCCTCGAGCAGTCGCCGGACCTCGAGGTCCAGGCGGAGTCGCGCGACGCGATCAGCTCCTCGGCGCGCCAGGCGCTCGCGGACATCCGCCGCGTCCTCGAGGTCACGCAGGCCTCTCGACCGCTCTCGGGCGAGCTCGAGGACGCAGTGATCGAGCGGCGCCGCCTCGTCCCCACGGTGACCGACATCGAGCGCGAGCTCGCGGCCGGCGGGACGCGCGTCGAGACCGAGGGGGTGTTCGAGGTGGCCGAGGCGATGAGCCGGACCATGGAGGTGGCCCTAGCCCAGTTCGTCCGCGAGGCCGCGACGAACATCGTCAAGCACGCCGCCACGAGCGAGTCCGTCGCGATCCGGTTCACCCAGGAGGGCGACGTCGTCGTCGTCCGCATCTCCAACCCGACCACGGGCCCGGGTGCGTCACTCGCCCTGCCCACGGGCGGCTACGGCCTCGCGCGGATGCGCGAGCGCGCGAAGGTCCTCGGGGGCAGCTTCAGTGCGGGGCCGACGGCGGACGGCTGGCTCGTCGAGGTCAGCCTGCCGATGCGGTGACGGCCGCCCGGCAGGGCGACGCGTCGAGCGGGTGCGACCTTCGGTGACGGCAGGGTCCACCACAAGGACGAAGAACTTTCGTGCCCATGGGCGATCCGCCGTCCGGGTGACGCGGCCCATGCTGGAAGGGCAAGAAGCGCCGTGCCTGAGGGAGGCGGGCGCTCCGAAGGTCCCAGCACCTCAGCCAGCAGGGGAGTGGTCATGAGTTCCGACATCGCGTGGAACTACAACACCAGCGTGTGGCAGCAGCGTCTCGTCTTCGACGGACCCGGCTGGCGCCTCGTGCGACGCGCCAAGGACGGGCACACGGACGACGCCCTGCGCCGGTCCCGCTCCGCCGAGCGGCTCGCGAGCGTCGCGCAGCAGGACGGCGTGCGCTTCGTGCGCCCCGGCCACTCCGAGGACGGCTCCGTCTACGAGCTCACGGCGTGCGAGGTGCTTGCGGGCCAGCTGTGGCCGGACCTGCGCGTGGTGGGCCGCGACCTCGAGTCGCTCATGACGCGGGTCGGTGCGGCGATCGCCCGGGTGCACACGAGCGCCGACCTCACGGCGGACGTCGAGGAAGGCGTCACGTCCCCGCACCTGCGCCGGCTGCGCGCGCACCTCGACGCGGACCCGTCCACGTGGGCGGGCCAGGCGATCGCCGAGCTGCGCCCTTCCGTGGTGGCGCAGGTGCGCCGGTGGCTCGACGAGCTGCCCACGTGCGGTGCGCTGTGCCACGGTGGCCTCGCGCTCGGCTCGATCTTCGTGGACGAGGGCGCGCAGCGCATCGAGGTGCTCGCGGGCGAGGAGCTCATGCTCTCCGTCCCCGAGCTCGACCTCGGGTGGCTGCTCGGGGAGCTCACCGAGTTCGAGTTCCAGGCGGGCGTGCGCGGCAGCAGCGGCCTCCCCTACGAGGGTGCCGCGAAGTTCCTCCTCGAGGGCTGGACCTCCGTCACCGGGCACGCCCCGGACCAGCGCTGGATCGACAAGGTCATCGCGTTGCGTTCCTTCTTGCGCATGTGCGACCTCGCGGAGACCACCCGCAGCGCCGAGGCTGCGGCGAACAACGTGCTGTTCATGACGTACCTCGTCGAGCGGGTCGGGTTCCTGGGCCAGGTGCCCACGCAGCGCGCACACCGCGCGATCGCCTGACCTTCCGAACAACCTCGTCCGTCCAGACCGGTCGGAGTCTCGCCGCGGCTCGCGCGGGAAGGTCCGCGCGTGCACGGGTGTTGGGGCCGACGACGGCGCACACTCGGCGCCGCACCCTGACACGGATGCGAGGCGACCCCTTGGCTGACTACGGCCACGACCTGGAGTTCGGCAGCTTCATCACGCCGACGGCGGCAGACCCGGCGGGCGTGGTCCGCCTGGCCCAGGCGTCTGAGCGGGCGGGCCTCGACCTCGCGACGTTCCAGGACCACCCCTACCAAGGGGCCTTCCTCGACACGTGGACCCTGCTCGCGTTCGTGGCCGCGCGTACCGAGCGCATCCGCGTCGCCGCGAACGTCCACAACCTGCCCTTGCGCCCGCCCGCCGTGCTCGCACGGTCCGCCGCGAGCCTCGACCTGCTCTCCGGGGGGCGGTTCGAGCTCGGTCTCGGGTCGGGGGCCTTCTGGGATGCGATCGAGGCGATGGGTGGGCGGCGACTCACCCCGGGCCAGGGCGTCGACGCGCTGTCCGAGGCGATCGACGTGATCCGCGGCATCTGGGACACCTCGACGCGCGAGCGCCTCGCGGTGGACGGGGAGTTCTACCGGCTCGACGGCGCGAAGCGTGGCCCCGCCCCCGCGCACGACATCCAGATCTGGCTCGGTGCCTACAAGCCGCGCATGCTGCGGCTCGTCGCGCACAAGGCCGACGGATGGCTGCCCTCGCTCGGCTACATGAAGTCCGCGCAGGACCTCGCGGACGCCAACGCGCGGATCGACGACGCCGCGGCCGAGGCCGGTCGGGACCCGCGCGAGATCCGCCGCATGCTCAACATCGGCACGTTGCCCGGCGGGGTTCGCGACTGGGCCGAGCAGCTCACGGGACTCACGCTCGAGCACGGGTTCGCGACCTTCGTCGTGGGGTCGGACGACGCCGGGGTGCTCGCGGCGTTCGGCGAGGAGGTGGCCCCCGCCGTGCGCGAGGCCGTGGCCCGGGAGCGTGCTCTCTAGTGGACTACGGTCACCCGCTGCGCTTCGGGGTGTTCCTGACCCCCTCGGCGGCCGAGCCGTCCGCCGTCGTCGACCGCGCCCGCCTCGCGGAAGGCCTCGGCCTCGACCTCGTGACGTTCCAGG
>JAAYZM010000246.1 GCA_012514835.1 Actinomycetales bacterium | reverse complement strand
GGTCCGTGTCGTTGAGCAGCGGCTCGATCGTGATGGGCTCGCCCACCGTGGTGGTCGCGTGGTCCACGCGCGCCACCGGGGGCTGCTGGTCCTCGAGGACCTCGACCCAGATGGTGCCCTCGGTCTTCTCGCGACCGTCGCTCACCGTGATCGCGACCGCCTTGCGGCCCAGCTCGGTGCCCGCGTCACGGAAAGTGAGCGTGCCGTCCGGCATGAAGCGGACCTCGTCGCCGTCGGTCGAGGCGCGCGCGCCCACGAGCACGAGGTCGTCGCCGTCCGGGTCCGCCCAGTCCTCGAGCACGCGGGCCGTCACCTCGGCGCCGCGCGCGACCACGAGGTCCCGCTCGCGCACCCGGACGGGGGCGGCGTTGCGGTCCCAGCCGTGCACCTCGAGCCGGACGGTCGCCGAGTCGGTGCCGTTCTCGCGGCCGTCGTCGACCGTGTAGCTGAAGCTCGCCGATCCCGTCGCGTCCTCCGGGACCACCACCTGGAGCGCGGCACCGCCGTAGACGGCCTGCACGGGGCCGACGGCGGTGGTCGGGGCGTCCGGCTCCGCGACGAGGGCGTCGCCGTCGGGGTCGGCGTCGTTGTCGAGCACGCGCAGGATGGTCGAACGGCCCGGGCGCACCCCGAACGAGTCCGCCTCCGCGACGGGCGGGCGGTTCGCCTTGTCCCGGTCGAGCATCGGGTCGCGCGTCGTGTCCGGGATCGCGTCGGCCTCTTCCTGCTGCTCCCCTTCCGAGGGCAGCACGTCGGACCAGTCGTCGAACAGCTCGTAGTTCTCGCTCGCGAGCCACACGGAACCGAGGAGCAGCTCGTTGAGGATCACGTAGTCGTGGTTCACGCGGTACACGAGCTCGCCGGAAGCGCCCTCGACCGACTGGACGAGGTCCGCCGCGTCGCCCGTGCAGTCGCGCACCACGCGCTGCGAACCGGTCCACGCGCCATAGGCGCACCCCGCGAGGTACACGGGCGCGGCGGGCGTACCGCTGCCCTGCGAGTCGAGGCTCGACGCCTCGCCACCACCGAGGGGCTGGGTCACGAGCCGGGCGCCGTCGGCGTAGACCACCGCACCGCTGTCGGGGCCGGGCTGCTGGAGCGCGACCAGGTCCGCGCCGGGTACCTCGACCCGCTTGTCGCCGGGCAGGTGGAGCACACCGGCCGTGCGGTCGAGCACCACGGCACGTGAGCCGACGGCGGTCACCGCGAGGACGTCGTCGTCGTCGGCCCCCTCGAGCTCCGTGACCACGGGCTCCTCGCCCGCCTTCGCCGGGACCGTGTGCAGCACGCCGCCCGCGGCGGCGAAGACCGTGCCGTCCTGCGCCACGGCGAGCGCACCGTCCTCGAGACCCGTGAGCACGGGCTCCGCGGACTCGGACGAGAAGCTCGCGACGGTCCCCGCGGGCATGGTCCACAGCATCCCCGTGGCGGGGTCGAGGATCGCGGCGAGACCGCCCCCGAGGCCGAGCTGCGTCGCGTTGCTCACGCCCGCCGTGCCGCGCAGCGTGAGGTTGGCCGGGTCCACGGGGCTCACGGCCTCGCCACCGAAGTCGCGCGCGAGGACCACGCGGTCCTCCTGGAGCACGTCGAAGCTCGACGAGCCGAGCGTGACGGCGCCGTCCACCACCTTGGCCGCGACGTTGAAGCGGCCCACGAGGTTGTCCTGCTGGCGCGTGACCCAGATGCCCGAGTCGTTGAGCGCGACGTCCGTGGTGGGCACGCCGTCGTTGGTGAGAGCGACCGCCACGAGGGTGGTCGTGAAGAGCGCGAGCGTCGACACCGACGCCGCGGTCCGGCCACGCTGGCGCAGACCCGTCAGCACTCCCATGCGAAGGCTCCCGACCTCGACCTGTCCGTGTTTACTGCCGTGCCCGGCGCACGGGTGGAGCAAGGTACGTGACGGACCTGGGTGCTGGCACCCAAGCAATCACAAGGCTCCCGAACCCGCCAATGCACGTGGAGTACCTTAACCGGACAACCGCGCCCCCACGATGGGGAGTACTCCCCGTGGACGGCGCACGCCACGCCACCTCGCGGTACCGTCGATGCTGACGGAGCTGTCCGCCTGGGGGACGGCCTCGAGTCCCACAGGGAGGTCGGGCGTGGTCGACGACGCACGGGCGACGGTGGCCCCGTCGGACCTGGGCCTCCTGGACTCGCTCGTCGCGCCGCTCGCACGCGGTGATCTCGACGCCGCCGAGGCGCTCGTCGGTCCGGCGCTCTGCGTTGCACTGCTCGACGCGACCTGCGCCGTGCCGGACGCCCTCGTGGGGCCCTCCGCGGACGAGCTCGAGGCGCACCCTGGTCTGCTCGTCCTCGTGGCTGCGCTGCGTGAGCGCGCCGGGGACACGGCCGATTCCGCGCGCACGCACTTCGTGCGGGCTGCGGCGCTGCTCGAGGACTCCGTGCCTGCGGATCCCTTGGACGAGCTGCGGCTCACGGGCCGGTTGCTGGTCGCCACCGTCGGGTTCGGGGACAGGGCTGCGGGGCGGCGCGGCCTCGCGCGCGTGGTCGAGCTGATTCCCCAGGTCACAGCCGTGTCCGACGGCGAGCTCGCGGCGGAGCTCGCCGTCGAGCTGACCCTGCCGTTGTGGGCTGCCGGGCAGGTCGACGAGCACGGGACCGCGCTGCGGCTCGCCCGGCTGGTCCGGGAGCACGCGGGGGCGGTGCGGCCCGCGGGGCTGTCTGCGGTGGTGGCGGGAGCGGCGCGCGCGTACGAAGGGTTCTGTGGCGTG
>JAAYZM010000245.1 GCA_012514835.1 Actinomycetales bacterium | reverse complement strand
GTCTTCTTGCGGCTGCGCAAGGGCGCGACGGCGGGCCGCACGAAGGTCTCGGCCGTGGCACCGTTCGCGTCGAGCGCGCTGCAGCGCATGCGCGGCACGCTCATCGAGGCGGCCCCCGGCACGGAGGCGGAGGTGCTCGACGCGCTTGAGGCCGACGTCGTCGCCGGTGGCATCGTCCTCGTGGGCGAGCGTCTCGCCGAGGTGCCCGGTGCGCTGAGCGCCGCGCTGCGCCTCGTCGAGCGCACGGGAGCGCGCCTCGCGTGGATCCCGCGCCGCATCGGCGAGCGCACGGGTGTCGAGGCGGGCACGCTGCCCGGCCTCCTGCCCGGCGGCCGTCCCGTCACGGACTCCGCGGCCCGCGTCGACACGGCGGCCGAGTGGGGCGTCGAGTCGCTGCCCGCCACCGAGGGCCGCGACACCGCGGGCATCCTCGCGGCGGCCGCGGCGGGCGAGCTCTCGGGCCTCGTGCTCGGCGGCCTCGAGCTCGACGACCTCCCGGACCCCGCCCTCGCGCGCGAGGCCCTCGCGGGTGTCGACGTCGTGGTGAGCCTCGAGACGCGCGCGAGCGCCGTCCACGAGCTCGCCGACGTCGTGCTCCCCGTGGCCGTCCCGAGCGAGAAGGCCGGGACGTACGTGAACTGGGAGGGTCGCCTGCGCGGCTTCGGCCAGTCGCTCGACTCGAACGCGATGTCGGACTACCGCGTGCTCACGTCGCTCGCCGACGAGCTCGACGTCGACCTCGGCCTCGCCACGGCGGACGTCGTGCACGCCGAGCTCGCGGCCCTCGGTCGCTGGGACGGCGCGCGCGCCGCGGCTCCCGCCGTCGCCGCGAGCCCCGTGGTCGAGGTGGGCCCCGGCCAGGCGGTCCTCGCGACGTGGCGGCTCATGCTCGACCTCGGGCGCGGTCAGGACGGCGAGCAGTTCCTCGCCGGCACGGCCAAGCGCCCCGTCGCACGGCTCTCCGCCGCGACGGCGGAGGCGGTCGGGGTGTCCGACGGCGAGGACCTGGCGGTCAGCACCGAGCACGGCACCATCACGCTGCCGGCCCTCGTGACGGCCATGGTGGACCACGTCGTGTGGGTCCCGGGCAACTCGCCGGGCTCCCAGGTGCGCGCCACGCTGCGCACCGGTGCCGGTAGCGTCGTTTCCGTGGCGCGCGCGACGGCGGAGGTGACGGCATGATGCTTCCCCTCCTCAGCCCGATGCCCGTGGCGGACTTCTCGCAGGACAACGGCTGGATCTGGCTCCTCAAGGCCGTCGGCATCATCGTGTTCCTGCTCGTGAGCGTCCTGTTCGCGCTGTGGTTCGAGCGGCGTCTCGTCGCGCGCATGCAGCTGCGTCCCGGCCCCAACTGGCACGGTCCGTTCGGCTCGCTGCAGTCCTTCGCGGACGCGGGCAAGCTCCTGTTCAAGGAGGACGTGACCGTCAAGGCGGCCGACAAGGTCATCTACATCCTCGCGCCGATGATCTCCGTGACGTGCTCGCTGCTGATCTACGCCGTGATCCCCTTCGGGCCCGCGGTCAACATGTTCGGCATCACCACGCCGCTGCAGCTCACGGACTTCTCGGGCTCGGTGCTCTACATCCTCGGCGTCACGGCGCTCGGCGTGTACGGCATCGTGCTCGGTGGCTGGTCCTCCGGCTCGACGTACCCGCTGCTCGGCGCGGTGCGCTCGACGGCGCAGATCATCTCCTACGAGCTCTCGATGAGCCTCGCGCTCGTCGCGGTCATCATCATGTCCGGCTCGATGGCGACGTCCTCGATCGTCGAGGCGCAAGCGAGCTTCTGGTGGGCCGTGACGCTGTTCCCGGCGTTCATCCTCTACGTCATCTCGATGGTGGGCGAGACCAACCGTCTGCCCTTCGACCTCCCCGAGGCCGAGGGCGAGCTCGTGTCGGGGTTCATGACCGAGTACTCCTCGATGAAGTTCGCGTGGTTCTTCCTCGCCGAGTACATCAACATGCTCAACGTCTCGGCCGTCGCGACGACCCTCTTCCTGGGTGGCTGGCGCGCCCCGTGGCCGCTGTCCGCGATCAACGACGGGATGTTCAACACCGGCTGGTGGCCGTTCCTGTGGTTCGTGGTCAAGGTCTGGATGTTCATGTTCCTGTTCGTGTGGATCCGCGGCTCGCTGCTGCGCTTCCGCTACGACCAGTTCATGAAGTTCGGCTGGAAGGTGCTCATCCCGATCGGCCTCGCCTTCGTGGTGTGCGTCGCGACCATCCAGGTGCTGCGCGTCGAGCTCGACGGGCTGGACCTGCGCACACCGCTGATGATCGCCGCGGGCGTGGTGCTCGTCATCGCGATCGCGACCCTCTTCCTGCCCGAGCGAAAGCAGCCCGCGCCGGAGGTCACGGAGCCTGAGCCGTTCGACGCGTTCGCCGACGGCTACCCCGTGCCACCGCTGCCCGGCCAGTCCCTCCCGCCCTCGCCGCGGGCCGGCCGCCGCGCCGCCGCAGCCAAGGAGCAAGGTGCCGCGACCGCGGTACTGCTCGAGGCCGCGCCGGACGCCGACGTCGACGAGAAGGAGTCCGACGATGACTGACGCCTACGAGCCGCAGATCCCCGAGCGCAAGGGGCTCGCCGCCGTCTTCGCGCCCGTCGCGGGCTTCGGGGTGACGTTCTCCTCGATCTTCCGCCCCGTGATCACGGAGCAGTACCCGCGCGTCCCCGCGTCGGTCAAGCCCCGGTACCACGGCCGTCACCAGCTCAACCGCTACGCGGACGGGCTCGAGAAGTGCATCGGCTGCGAGCTGTGCGCGTGGGCGTGCCCCGCGGACGCGATCTACGTCGAGGGCGCGGACAACACGCCCGACGCGCAGTACTCGCCCGGCGAGCGCTACGGCCGCGTCTACCAGATCAACTACCTGCGCTGCATCTTCTGCGGGCTGTGCATCGAGGCGTGCCCCACGCGCGCGCTCACGATGACCAACGAGTTCGAGCTCGCGGGTCCCGAGCGGGTCGGCCTCATCTACGAGAAGCAGGACCTCCTCGCCCCGATGGCGGACACGGCGCTCGCCGCCCCGCACCCGATGGTGCCGGGCACCAACCACCACGACTACTACCGCGGTGAGGTGAACGGCGTGCACACCGAGCAGGTCGAGTGGGTCGCCGAGCACCGCCCCGAGGACCCGACGCTCGAGAACTTCGCCGCGGGGGCGCAGCAGGGAGGGGCCCGATGACGCTCGCGTCCGCGCTGCACGCGACCCTCACCGAGGCGGGGACCACCTCGTCCGGCGAGGCCGTGCTCTTCTGGGTGCTCGCCCCGCTCATGGTGCTGGGAGCGCTCGGGCTCATGGTCTCGCGCCGCACCGTGCACGTCGCGGTCGCGATCGCAGGCGTCATGGTCGGTCTCGCCGTGCTGTACATCGCGCAAGAGGCGTACTTCCTGGGCTTCGTCCAGGTGGTCGTCTACACGGGCGCGATCATGATGCTGTTCCTCTTCGTGCTGATGCTCGTGGGTGTCGACGCGTCCGACTCGCTCGTCGAGACGCTCTCGGGGCAGCGGTGGATCGGCGAGCTCGCCGGCATCGGGATCGGCGTCGTGCTGATCTCCGTCGTGGTGCGAGCGAGCTTCCCGACCGCCGTCGGCCTCGACGCCGCGAACGCGGACTCGAACCCCGTGGGCGTCTCGCGCCTCGTGTTCGGCAACTTCGTCCTCGCGTTCGAGGCGACGGGCGCGCTGCTCGTCACCGCGGCGCTCGGCGCGCTCATCCTCACGCACCGGCGCCGGCTCGGTCGCAAGATCGGCCAGCGCGAGCTCGCGGACGCGCGTGTCGCGAAGGGTGCGCGGCTCACCCCGCTCGCCGCTCCCGGCGTGTACGCGCGGCACAACGCGATGGACGTCCCCGCGCTCGACCCGTACGGCGAACCGATCGAGGAGTCCGTGTCCCGCGTGCTGCGCATCCGTGGACAGGAGGCGGCCGCCGCGGCGTTCGCCCTCGAGGAAGGTGCCGAGGCGGAGAACGTGCCCGAGGACCAGTGGCTCCACACGACGCAGGACCCCGAGCTCCCCGAGCCGGGGAACCAGGAAGGTGGTGAGGAGAAGTGAGCCTGACCAACTACCTCGTGCTCGCCACGATCCTCTTCACGATCGGCGCCACGACCGTCCTGCTGCGACGCAACGGCATCATCGTGTTCATGGGCGTCGAGCTCATGCTCAACGCGACGAACCTCGCGCTCATCACGTTCTCGCGCATGCACGGGAACCTCGAGGGGCAGGTGTTCGCGTTCTTCGTCATGGTCGTCGCGGCCGCGGAGGTCGTCATCGGCCTCGCGATCATCGTGTCGATCTTCCGCACCCGCCGGTCCGCCTCGGTGGACGACGTCAACCTGTTGAGGAACTGAGGGGATGAGTGTGCACACCCTGACCGCCGCGCGCCTACCCTTCGCGGACATCGTCGCTCCCGTCGCGCCGAGCGGTGCGGCCCAAGAGCTCGCGTGGCTCCTCGTGGCCATCCCGCTCGCCTCGGCCGCGATCCTGCTGCTCGCCGGCAAGCGCTCCAACCGCTGGGGCCACTGGTTCGGCGTCGGCGCCTCCGTCGCGTCCTTCGTGCTCGGTGCCGCGATCCTCGTGTCCCTGCTCGGGGCCCCGACGAGCGAGCGCGTCGTCGAGCTCGACCTGTTCGACTGGATCTCGGTGGGTCAGCTCTCGCTGGCCGCGGGGATGCGGCTCGACCCGCTCTCGCTCACGTTCGTGCTGCTCGTGACGTTCGTGGGCTCGCTCATCCACGTGTACTCCGTGGCGTACATGGAGCACGACAAGGACCGCCGCCGCTTCTTCGCGTACCTGAACCTCTTCGTCGCGGCGATGCTCTTGCTGGTCCTCGCGGACTCCTACCTCGTGCTGTTCGTGGGCTGGGAAGGCGTGGGTCTCGCGTCCTACCTGCTCATCGGGTTCTGGAACTACCGCACCGAGTACGCCGTCGCCGCGAAGAAGGCCTTCGTGGCCAACCGCGTCGGTGACCTCGGCCTGCTCATCGCGATGATGGCGATGTTCGCGTCGGTCGGCGCGCTCGACTTCACGAGCGTCTTCGCGGCCGTCGGCGAGCTCGACTCGACCACGGTGACGATCCTCGGCCTCGCGCTCCTGCTCGCCGCGTGCGGCAAGTCGGCGCAGTTCCCGCTGCAGTCCTGGCTCGGCGACGCGATGGCGGGCCCCACGCCCGTCTCCGCGCTCATCCACGCCGCGACGATGGTCACGGCCGGTGTCTACCTCGTGGTGCGCTCCGCTCCCATCTACGAGGCCGCGCCGAACGCCCAGCTCGCCGTCGTCGTGGTCGGTGCGATCACGCTGCTGTTCGGGGCGATCGTCGGTTGCGCGAAGGACGACATCAAGAAG
>JAAYZM010000244.1 GCA_012514835.1 Actinomycetales bacterium | reverse complement strand
TCGACAAGATCGCCCGCAAGGCCGAGAACCCGTCGATCACGCGCGACGTCTCCGGTGAGGGCGTCCAGCAGGCGCTCCTGAAGATCATCGAGGGGACGACGGCGAGCGTGCCCCCGCAGGGCGGCCGCAAGCACCCGCACCAAGAGTTCATCCAGATCGACACGACGAACGTGCTGTTCATCGTGGCCGGGGCTTTTGCCGGTCTCGACGAGATCATCGCGTCGCGCGCCCGCAAGCGCGTCGTGGGCTTCGGCTCGCAGCTGGTCGAGTCCGAGGAGCCGAGCGAGCTGTTCGCCGAGGTGCGGCCCGAGGACCTTCACAAGTACGGGCTCATCCCCGAGTTCATCGGCCGCCTGCCCATCATCGGCGTGGTCAACCACCTCGACCGTGACGCCCTCGTGCGCATCCTCACCGAGCCCCGCAACGCGCTCGTGAAGCAGTACCAGCGCATGTTCGAGTTCGACGGCGTCGAGCTCGAGCTCACCGAGGACGCGATCGAGGCCGTCGCAGACAAGGCGCTCGAGCGGGGGACCGGGGCGCGCGGGCTGCGCTCGATCCTCGAAGAGGTGCTCCTCAAGGTCATGTTCGAGGTGCCGAGCCGCGACGATGTCGCCAAGGTGCTCGTCACGCGCGAGGTGGTGCTCGAGAACGTCAACCCGACGCTCGTGCCCCGCACCGCACCGGCGAAGCGGACCCCGCGCGAGAAGAGCGCGTGAGCGACCTCACGGCCGGCGAGATCCCGCCGGAGCTCGCTTCCCTGCGCGCGTCCATCGACAACATCGACGCGGCGCTGGTGCACCTGCTCGCCGAGCGGTTCCGGGCCACGCAGCAGGTGGGGCATCTCAAGGCCGCGCGTGGCCTCCCGCCGTCGGACCCCGGGCGTGAAGCCGTGCAGATCAAGCGACTGCGCGAGCTCGCCACGCAGTCGGGCCTCGACCCCCACTTCGCGGAGAAGTTCCTCGCGTTCATCGTCGACGAGGTCATCCGCCACCACGAGGAGATCGCGGCCACCTCGCCCGAGTAGGGCTCAGGCGGTACCGCTCACGCGTACAGCGCCTCGATCTCGCTCGCGTAGGCCTTGTGCACCTCGTTGCGCTTGACCTTGAGCGACGGCGTGAGGAACCCGTTCGCCTCCGTGAAGTCCGTGGTCAGGACCCGGATCTTGCGGATCGACTCGGCGCGCGAGACGGCCTCGTTGGCACGCTCCACGGCCTTGTCGAGGGCCGCGAGCACGTCGGGGTGCACGGCCGCCTGCTCCACCGTGAGCTGCGTGAGGCTGCGCGCCGAGAGCCACCCGGGCAGCATCTCGGCGTCGAGCGTGACGAGCGCCCCGATGAACGGTTTCTGGTCGCCGACCACCACGACCTGGCTCACGAGCGGGTGCCCGCGCAGACGGTCCTCGAGGAGTGCAGGCGCGACGTTCTTGCCGCCCGCCGTCACGATGATCTCCTTCTTGCGACCCGTGATGGTCAGGTAGCCGTCGTCGTCGAGCGACCCCAGGTCACCCGTGCGGAACCAGCCGTCCACGAGGGAGTCCGCCGTCGCCTCGGCGTTGTTGTGGTACCCGCGGAACACGTGCGGCCCGAAGATCTCGATCTCACCGTCCTCGGCGATCCGGAAGGAGACACCGGGGAAGGGCGGGCCCACCGTGCCCACCTTGACCTTGCCGGGGCGATTCACGGACGAGGGGGCGGTCGTCTCGGTGAGCCCGTAACCCTCGAGGACGTTGAGGCCGAGCCCGCGGTAGAAGTGCGAGAGGCGCTCACCGAGCGGTGCACCGCCCGAGACGGCGAACTCCGCGGCCCCACCGAGGGCCGCGCGCAGCTTGTGCAGCACGAGCCGGTCCGCGAGCTTGTGCTGGGCCTTGAGCCCAGCGCTCGGGCCCCCAGCCTCGTCGAGGGCGCGCGAGTACACGATCGCCGTCTTCGCGGCCCACCGGAACAGCTTGAGCTTGGTGCCCGCGCCCGCCTTCTGCTCCGCGGAGTTGTAGACCTTCTCGAACACGCGCGGCACGGCCAGGATGAACGTCGGCCTGAACGTGCCCAGGTCCGCCACGAGGTTAGCCGTGTCGGTGTGGCCCAGGACAGCGCCCGTGTGGACGCACAGCACCTGGATGAATCGCGCGAACACGTGCGCGAGCGGCATGAACAGCAACGTGCGCGAGTGCGGCATCGCGCACACCGGCTTGAGGCCCTCGGCGCCGGACGCCGTGAGGAACACGAAGTTGCCGTGGGTCAGCTCCGCGCCCTTGGGGCGGCCCGTGGTGCCGGACGTGTAGATGATCGTGGCCAGGTCGTCTGCGCGCACAGTCGCAGAGCGCGCCCGCACCTCGTCGTCGGGCACCTCCGCGCCCGCCGCGGTGAGCTTGCCGAGGGCGTCCTCGTCGAGGACGAGCACCTTCGTGAGTCCCGGCAGGCCGGGCTGAGCCTGCCCGACGACGGCCGCGTGGGCCGCCGTCTCCACCACAGCGAGCCGCACCCCGGCGTCGGACGCGATCCAGCGCACCTGCTCCGCCGAGCTCGTCTCGTACACGGGGACGGACACGGCTCCGACGGCCCACACGGCGAAGTCGAGCACGGTCCACTCGTAGCTCGTGCGCCCCATGATCGCCACGCGGTCGCCCGGGGCGATTCCTTCGGCCACGAGCCCTTTCGCGACGGCGAGCACCTCGGCGTCGAAGGCGTTCGCGGACACCGGGGTCCACACCTCGCCGAGCGCCGACTTGCGCTCGAACAAGGGCTTCTCCCCGCTCTTCGCGACGCGCGCCGCGAGGATCCCGGGGATCGACGCGTCGGGGTCGAGGACCACGTCGGTGGGTGTGCTGGCGATCGTCAGGCTCATGGGTGCTCCAGGGTGGGGAAGTTCTCCTGCGAACCCTAGTGCCCGGGCGGGCGTGCGCCAGGGACCAACCGGGCACGAAGAGACCCTCGAGGCGCCGGAGGGTGCCTCGAGGGTCTTCTCGCGAGGCGTGCTACCAGCCGAAGCCGGTGCGGATGTAGTCGTTGATCCCGGAGGCGCTCAGGCGCGCGTCCCAGGCTCCGGGGGAGCGGTGCAGCGCGAGCTCGAGGAACGACTCGAAGTCGTCGGCGCCCGTGCGGACCTTGTCGACAGTGCCGTCCTCGACCCACTGGTCGAGCGCCCCGGTGCTGCGCAGGTGCTGGTAGTAGTCACCGAGAGTGCGGCCCGGGTCGGAGTAGCTCCCGTGCCCGAAGTCGCGATCGTCGGCACGCTCGGGGTTCCACTTCCAGGAGATGTTGTCTCCCACGCCCTTCACCGGGGTGTCGGGGTGGAACCGCTTCCTGAAGATCGTGTACGCGGCCGACTGCAGGCCGTACCGCGCTGCCGGCAGGGTGCGCCACTCCTCGTCGACCGACGTGGTGCGCGAGTGGACGAGGTTGTGGTCGATGTCGATCGGGTGGGTGTTGGGCGGGATGATCTCGAGTCCCCACAGGGCCGTGGTGCACAGGTTGTTGCCCTGGCAGTAGTCGTGTCCCTTGATCATCGAGTGGCCTTCGGTCACCACGTTGTCGTGCGCCTTCACGGGCGTTCCTGCAGGCAGAGGCTTGTCCTGGCCATAGCCCATCATCATGCCGATCGCGTTGCGGCCGTAGAAGTTTTTCTCGGCGAGACCGCCGGAACGCATCTGGATGCCGTGGCTGGAGGCACGCGTGACGATGTTGTTGCGCACCACGTGCGTGGCACCCAGGTCGGAGTACTGGATGTACACGTTGTGGTTGTACATGTTCGCTGCGGCACCCTCGGCCGTGGGGTGCCAGCCGCCGTGGTCGAACACGTTCTCCTCGAGCAGGAGCCCGTCGATGCCTGACAGGTACATGTTCGACGGGCGGTCGTCCTGGGAGTAGGAGGACGTGCTCGTGTACGCGCCGGTGAAGATGTTGCGACGGATCGCGATGTCCTCGACGTTGCGGCCGTCCCAGTGCTGGAAGACCACCTTGCGGTGATCGAAGACGTTGTCCTCGAGCAGGATGTTCGTGTGGCCACCCAGGAACATCGAGTTCTGGGCGTCCGCCTTCTTCCCCGTGAACTCCGGGTGGTTGTCGTCGAGCTTCACGTTCTTCAGGTGCAGCCCCACCACGGACAGGTGGTGCACCATGCGGCCCCCGGTGTTGAAGGACATGGTGTTCGGCGTGCTGGCCCACGCCTCGAGGAGCGGTCGAGCGCCCTCGCCGTAGGAGGTCACGACCATCGGCTCGGCGGGGGATCGCCCGCCACCGCGGATGGTGTTCAGGCTCTCGTCACGCCACACGTCCCCGGACTTGAGGTACAGGTGGTCAGGGTAGCCGGACCGCAGGTGCGAGATGCCACCGGCGAGCGTCTTGCACGGCTTGGCCTCGCTCAAGCAGTCGTTGCTGTCGGATCCCGCCGAGCTCGAGACGTACACGAGTCGTGAGTCGCTGGACGGCGTGAGGTCGGTGAAGCCCTCGACCGCGTCCGGGCGCGGCTCAGGGTCCGGCGTCGGGCTCGGCTCGGGGCTGGGCTCCGGGCTTGGCTTCGGGCTTGGCTTCGGGCTTGGCTTCGGGCTCGCGGTCGGTGTGGGGCTCGGGGACGGCTTCGGCCTCGGCGTCACCTTCGGGCTCGGTGAGGGGCTCGGTGACGGGCTGGGGGCGGGTTCCTTGGGCCGGCTCTCGTCTCCGCCGAAGCGATCGTCGATCTCCCCGGTGGGGCTCGGGTCGGCGCCCTGCCCGCCGTCAGGGTCGTCTGGCGCGGGTGCCTCGTGCGTGGGCGATGGTGCGGCCTCGCGACCCTCGGGCGCAGGCTCGCACGCGCCGACGAGCGCGAGCGAGAGTGCTGAGAGCACGAGCAGGACCCGATGACGGTGATGGTGCATGCAGAGCTCCCCTGATTCCGTCAAGCCCCGGTGGCATGACGTACCGGGTGAAAGTACCGGAAACGGACGTCGCTTGGGAACGATTCCACGGATTTGTCCGAAGGGTAGCGTTTTCGGGTCGCACCTGTCGGGCGACCGCAACCTCAGTTCTTGGGAGGAGCCTCGCCGAGCTCGATGCCGCGCGCGTCGACACCCTCGACCGTGTCGTCAGCCGTCACCTCGAGCGTCGCGGCGCGACCTGCCGCGCGCACGTCCCCGAGCGCCGTCTCGACGTGGGCGAGCGACGCGGCGGGAACGGCGAGCGTGCCCGCGAGCACGGGGGTGCGCTGGGAGACCTTCGCCTCGGACTTCGCCTTGCGCACGACGGCGAGCGCCTCGCCGACGACGGCCAGCTGGGCAGGGTGGGCATCCCCGGCGGCCGCCCGGAGCGCCTCCGAGGTGGGCCACGGAGCCAGGTGCACGGACGGCGAGACGTCGGTGCGCCACCACGACCAGACCTCCTCTGTGGCGAACGGCAGCACGGGGGCGAAGAGCCGCAGCAGCGTGTCGAGCGCGATCACGAGGGCCGCGCGGGCCGAGGCGGTCTGCTCGGGGGTCACGGTCGCCGCGGACTCGCCGTCGGCCCCGTACGCCCTGTCCTTGACGAGCTCGAGGTAGTCGTCGCAGAACGTCCAGAAGAACGTCTCGGCCGTCTCGAGCGCGCGCGTGTGGTCGTAGGCCTCGAGCGCCGCCGTCGCGGTGTCCACGACGTCGGCGAGGCCCGCGAGCATCGCGCGGTCCAGGGGTTCCGTGACCGCGCCGTGGTCGAGCGCGACGTCGGTGCCCGTGATGGACAGCGCGAACTTCGAGGCGTTGAGGACCTTGATCGCGAGGCGGCGACCGATCTTCATCTGCCCCTCCTCGAACGCCGCGTCCGTGCCGAGGCGCGCCGAGGCGGCCCAGTAGCGCACAGCGTCCGAGCCGTGCGTCTCGAGCAGCCCCATGGGCGTGACGACGTTGCCCTTGGACTTCGACATCTTCTTGCGGTCCGGGTCGAGAATCCAGCCGGAGATCGCCGCGTGCGCCCACGGGAGCGAACCGTGCTCGAGGTGCGACCGCACCACCGTGGAGAACAGCCACGTGCGGATGATGTCCTGGCCCTGCGGGCGCACGTCCATCGGGAACACGCGCGAGAAGAGGTCCTCGTCGAACAGCCAGCCGCCCGCGATCTGGGGCGTGAGCGAGCTCGTGGCCCACGTGTCCATGATGTCGGGGTCGCCCACGAAGCCGCCGGGCACGCCGCGCTGGTCCGCGGTGTAGCCCGCGGGGACGTCGCTCGACGGGTCGACGGGCAAGGTCGCCTCGTCCGGGATGATCGGGTTCGCGTGGTCGATCTCGCCGTCCGCCCCCAACGGGAACCACACGGGGATCGGCACGCCGAAGAAGCGCTGTCGCGAGATGAGCCAGTCGCCGTTGAGCCCGCCCACCCAGTTCTCGTAGCGCACGCGCATGAAGTCCGGGTGGAACGCGAGCTCGGTGCCGCGGGCGAGGAGGCTCTCGCGCAGCTCTTCGTCCCGCCCGCCGTTGCGGATGTACCACTGCCGGGAGGTGACGATCTCGAGGGGCTTGTCGCCCTTCTCGTAGAAGTTCGCCTTGCGGGTGGTCTTCTCCGGCTCGCCGTCGAGGTCACCCGTCTCGCGCAGGGCCGCCACGACGCGCTCGCGGGCCGTGAACGTGGTCGCGTTGGCGATCTCGGCGAAGCGCTCGCGGGCCGCGTCGCCGGTGATCCACTCGGGGGTCTCGGCGAGGATCCGCCCGTCGCGGCGCACGATCGAGCGCGTGGGCAGGTTCAGCTCGCGCCACCACTGGACGTCCGTGAGGTCGCCGAACGTGCAGCACATCGCGATGCCCGCGCCCTTGTCCTGCTCCGCGGCCGCGTGGGCGAGCACGGGCAGCTCGACGCCGTACAGCGGTGAGGTCACGGTGGTGCCGAACAGGTGCTGGTAGCGCTCGTCGTCCGGGTGGGCGATCAGAGCGACGCACGCCGCGAGCAGCTCGGGCCGCGTGGTCTCGATGTAGACGGGGGCGCCGTCGTCGGACCGGTGGAAGGCGACCTTGTGGAACGCCCCCGGGTAGTCGCGGGCCTCGAGCTCCGCCTGGGCGACCGCCGTCTGGAAGGTCACGTCCCACAGGCCCGGCGCCTCGGCCTGGTACGCCTCGCCGCGCGCGAGGTTGCGCAGGAACGCCGTCTGGGCGACGGCTTGGGCGCGCCGGTCGATGGTCTGGTACGTGTGCGACCAGTCGACGGACAGGCCGAGGTGGCGCCACAGCGCCTCGAAC
>JAAYZM010000243.1 GCA_012514835.1 Actinomycetales bacterium | reverse complement strand
GGAAGGCTGTCCGACGGCGGCAAGCCGTGGTGGCTGGTCTCGCTGTGGGATACACCGCGTTCTTGTTCGTCGCGGCGGGCCTGAAGTTCTTGCTGCTCTCGACCGTGATCCTCGCGCCGCTCACCGTGCTCTACGTGCGGGCCCGCCGCGAGCACGGCCAGAGGGTCTTCGCGAGGGCGGAGTCGGTCGCGTTCGCCGTCGTCGTCGTGGGCGCCGTCGTCGGCGTCGTCGGTCTTGCTACCGGACGCATCCCCTTGTGAACTGGACCCGACGCGAAGGAGGAGTCTCATGAGCGAGCTGTACGGCGTGCACTCTGAGGTGGGGCGGTTGCGCAAGGTGATGGTGTGCCGCCCGGGGCTCGCGCACCGGCGCCTCACGCCGTCCAACAGCAGCGACCTGCTGTTCGACGACGTCCTGTGGGTCGAGAACGCCCAGCGCGACCACGCCGCGTTCGTGACCGAGCTGCGCGCGCGCGACGTGGACGTGGTCGAGCTGCACGACGTCCTCGCGGCGACGCTCGAGGTGCCCGGCGCGCGCGACTGGGTGCTTGACCGCAAGATCGTGCCCGAGCAGGTGGGGCTCGGGCTCGAGGACAGCACGCGCGAGTACCTCGAGACGCTGCCCTCCGCGCGGCTCGCGGAGCTGCTGATCGGCGGTCTCGCCACGACGGACCTGCCCGAGGAGTTCCGGCGCCCGGCCGTGGACCTCGCGCGCGAGTCGCTCGGCGGGCGCGAGTACCTCATGCCCCCGCTGCCCAACACCCTCTACACGCGCGACACCACGTGCTGGCTGTACGGCGGGCTCACGCTCAACCCGCTCTACTTTCCCGCGCGCCGCGACGAGACCTTGCTCTACAAGGCGATCTACGGGTTCCACCCCGACTTCGTGGGCTCGCGCGTGTGGTGGGGCGACCCGGAGCGCGACTGGGGGCAGGCCACGTTCGAGGGCGGCGACATCATGCCCGTGGGCAACGGCGTGGTGCTCATGGGGATGAGCGAGCGCACCTCCCGGCACGCGATCACGCAGGTCGCGGCCGCCCTGTTCGCGGAAGGCGCCGCGTCGAAGGTGGTCGTGGCGGGCATGCCGCAGCTGCGCTCCGCGATGCACCTCGACACCGTGTTCACCTTCGTGGACCGCGACGTGGTGACCCTCTACCCGCGCATCATGGACGCCGTCCACACGCTCACCCTCGTGCCGTCCGACGCCGCACCCGGCTTCGACGTGATCGACGAGGGGCCCGGCCGGTTCGTCGAGGTCGTGGCGGGAGCCCTGGGGCTCGACCGCCTGCGCACCATCTCGACCGGCGGGGACGTCTACGAGTCCGAGCGCCAGCAGTGGGACTCCGGCAACAACGCCGTGGCCGTCGAGCCCGGCGTCGTGTTCACCTATGACCGCAACACCGTCTCCAACGCGCTGCTGCGCCAGGCGGGCGTCGAGGTCATCGAGATCGTGGGCGCCGAGCTGGGCCGCGGCCGCGGCGGGGGCCACTGCATGACGTGCCCGATCACGCGCGACCCCGTCGACTGGTGAGCCGCAGGGTGCAGCGTTAGCGCCGTGTCAGGGCCACAACGCTGCACCCAGCACCTTGCTCTACCGCCCGGAGACGAGAACACCCGGGCCCACGAGGTGGGTCCGGGTGCTGTCGACGTCGTGCGACGTCGGTGGGCGGTAGCGGTGGGATTTGAACCCACGGTGGCTGTTAACCACACACGCTTTCGAGGCGTGCTCCTTAGGCCGCTCGGACACGCTACCTACGCTGGACGAGCCAGCCGAAGCAGGATACCTGCTCCCGGGCACTGACCCGAAACGCAGGGCCGAAGCGGGGTCAGTCGGCGGCGGGGCCGAAGCGCACGAAGGGGTCCTCGGCCATGCGCGCGAGGTCGTCCCCGGCGTGCGTGCCGGGCAGGGGGATCCAGGGCGCGTCGCTCGAGTCGGGGGCGTTGCGCCAGAACAACGCCCACGCGACGCGACGGGTCGCGGGCGAGGCCTTCAGGGCGGGCAGCAGGTGACCCGTCCACGGGTGCGAGGCCGAGTGCGCCACGCCAGCCTCGGTGAGCGCCGCGATCTTCCCGCGCGCGTCCGCGATCGCGACGAGCCCTTCGAGCGAGGCGATCAGGTCCGCGCGCTGCTGCTCGAGCGACACGGGAGCCCGCCCGAGGTCCCGGTAGTCGTCGAGACCCAGCACATCCACGTACGCATCCCCGGGGTACCCAGCAAGGAAGTCCGACTCGAACCGGTCGAGCGAGATCCGCGACCGGTCTGGCGAGAGGGACCACAGCACGTTGTGCACGCCGCGCCCGCGCAGGTAGTCGAAGGTGGTGTGCCACAGCGCCGCGTACTGCTCGGGCGTGTTGCCGGGTGCGCCGAGGCCCCACCAGAACCAGTCGCCGGTGTGCTCGTGGTACGGCCGGAACACGTAGGGGATGCGCTCGCCGTCGGCGTCCACGAGGCGCGCGTTGAAGGCGGCGAAGCGGTCGAGCCAGTCCAGCAGCGTCGAGTGCCGATCCCCGCCGTGGAGCACGCGCGCGATGGAGTCGGGCGCGAGGTTGTCCGCGTACCCGCCCTCGGTGATCGGGTTCACGGAGTGCCAGCTGATCGTGACGATCTGCCCGCGCTCGTGGGCCTCGCGCACGAGCCGCACCATGTCGTCGAAGCGCACGCCGTCGATGTTCGCGTCGGCACCCAGCTCGATGCGTCCCACGTCGAAGCCCGCGACGGCGGCGTGCCGGCCGGTCACGTCGAGCACGTCGGAGCGGCCGGGCTCGGCGGCCCACGTCTGGCCGGTCGCGAGCGTGTCCTGGTGCCCGAACAGCACGTGCTCGCCCACGCCGGCCGCGAGGCGTTCGAGGAGCGCGCGCGTGGCGGGCGTGGCATCGTGGTCGATCGGCCCGGTCTCGTTCACGGCGGCTCCTTCGTCCAGACGGTTTCTTCGATGTCCTAACTTACCCCGGTTCGGGCGTTCTGTGCCCCGCGAAGAACTCCCGCAGCACCGCCGCGCACTCCTCCTCGAGCACACCGCCCACCACCTCGGGCCGGTGGTTCACGCGCCGGTCCCGCAGCACGTCCCACTGCGAACCGCTCGCGCCGGCCTTGTCATCCCACGCCCCGAACACCACCCGGGCCGTCCGGGCCAGCACGATCGCCCCCGCGCACATCAGGCACGGCTCGAGCGTGACCACGAGCGTGCAGTCGTCCAACCGCCAGCGGCCCAGGGCCGCGGCAGCCTCCCGCAGGGCGAGGACCTCGGCGTGAGCGGTCGGGTCACCTTCCGCCTCCCGCGCGTTCCACCCGTGCCCGACGACGGCCCCGTCCGGCCCGAGCACGACGGCGCCCACCGGCACGTCCCCTGTGCCGAGGGCCCTTCGGGCATGCTCGAGGGCGAGCCGCATCGCGTCGGCGTCGGTCCCGGGACCGGACCTGGCGTCGAGGTGCGGGCTCATGGCCCCATCATGACCCGTTCCGCGCGGGTACCGTGAGCGCATGCGCGTACACGTCGTGGACCACCCGCTCGTCGCCCACAAGCTCACCGTCCTTCGGGACAAGAACACCCAGTCCCCCACCTTCCGGCAGCTCGTGGACGAGCTCGTCACGCTCCTCGCCTACGAGGCGACCCGTGACGTCGCGACCGAGCCGTACGAGGTCGAGACCCCCGTGGCCACCACGATCGGCACGCACTTCGCGCACCCACGCCCCATCGTGGTGCCGATCCTGCGCGCGGGCCTCGGCATGCTCGAGGGCATGACGCGCCTGCTGCCCACGGCGGAGGTCGGTTTCCTCGGGATGCTCCGCGACGAGGAGACCCTCGAGGCCGTCACGTACGCCAACCGTCTGCCTGACGACCTCACGGGCCGCCAGTGCTTCCTCCTGGACCCCATGCTCGCGACCGGCGGCACGCTCGTCGCCGCGATCGAGTACCTGCTCGAGAAGGGCGCACGCGACGTCACGGCCGTGTGCCTGCTCGCCGCGCCCGAGGGCCTGCGCGCCGTCGAGAACACCGTGGGTCACCGCGCGGACGTCACCGTGGTGGTGGCCGCCGTGGACGAGCGCCTCGACGAGAAGGCGTACATCGTGCCCGGCCTCGGGGACGCGGGCGACCGGCTGTACGGGATCGTCTAGAGGTCCGCCGCGGCGCCCACGGACGCCTGGAGCAACCCCGTCACGGGCTCGACGTGGTCGCCCACGCCGAGCCGCAGCAACGTCTCGGGCAGTCCTTCGCGCTGCCACGCGACGATCACATCGTTCCGGCCGCGCACCAGGAAGGACGCCGTCCCGGCGTACAGCACGAGGGTCACGGCGCACGCCCCGTCCGCCTCGCCCGGGTCGGCGGCCCGGCACAGCGGGTCGTTCGGCGCCGCGGTGGAAGGCAGGATCGTCTCGAAGCTCAGCCCCGCTGGCAGGTTCACGTAGAGCACGGCCTCCGTGCCCGTCGGCGCGGTCGCCGTGAGCGCCACGGCCACCAGGGCCACCATGTCGTTGCCCTGGTTCTCGGCCGTGAGTCGGGTCACCGTGACGACGGCGGCCGGGTCGAGCGCGAGCTCGGGCTCGACCTCGCCGACACCCACGAGGGTCGCCTTGGTCTCGACGCTCGCCACGGGTGCGGCCGCAGAGACGCCGACGACGACGGCCCCCGACTCGAAGCCCGGGCCAGCCGTGACCGGCAGGGTGAGCCGTGAGCTGCTCGGCATGCCGTCCGCGCCTTCACCCCGGAGTCCGTCGAGCGGTCCGAGCGTGCACTCCACGTCGGGTGCCTGCACCACCGAGTCGGCCGTGAGGTCACGCACGTCGATGCACACCCAGTCGCTGCGCTCCGTGCGCGCGTCGGACGCCCACTCGACGCCGTCGGGCAGCGTCACCTGCGCCACGAGATCCTCCGCCGCCGTGCGCCCCCAGTTCTCGACCACGAAGTCGAGAGGGGTGGGGGGTCCCGTGCGGTCCAGCTCGATGTCCGACGGCGAGATGCTCGTCACGAGCCGCGCAGGGGATGCCTCGACGGTCACCGGGTAGTTCAATGAGACGTCGGGCATCCCCGTGCCGGTCAGTGCGAGCCTGATCACCGCGTCCGCAGGCTCCGCCCATTCGTCGACCGTCACCTCGAGGGTCAGCTCGGCCGTCTGGCCGGGTCCAAGCTCCCCGAGCGTGCAACCCGGATGGCACGCGCTCGCCCCGGTACCCGCGGGGCCGATCAGCCCGGCCGCCGTGACCTGGAACGCGGGCGTGAGGTTCGCCGCGCCGGCGAGCTCGGCCACCACCGAGACACCCGAGGGCAGCGTGATCTGGGCCGCGAGGTCCGTGACCGTCCCGGTGCCGCCGTTGGTGATGCTCAGGTCGATCGTGCTGGGTGAGCCGTGCTGGAGCCGGACCGGGTCGCCCTGACCGCCCACGAAGCGCAGGTCGGGCGTTCCAGGGTCGGCCGGGTCCTCGTCGCCGTCGCCGTCGTCCTCATCGCCCGGCTCGTCCTCGTCGCCAGGCTCATCGCCATCGCCGGGGTTGTCGTCGTCGTCACCCGGCTCATCGTCGTCACCGCGCCCATCGTCGTCACCCGGCTCGTCGTCGTCGCCGCGCTCATCGTCGTCACCAGGCTCGTCATCGTCCCCGACGTCGGGCTCGTCGTCGCGCGGGTCGTCGACGGTGACCGGCGGGTCGGTCTGGTCATCGGGAGCGGGGTCGGTCTCGTCGGCCGTCGGTTCCGCGGTCGGCTCGGGAGTGGGGGTCGTGTCGGGCGTCGGGCCAGCCGCGCGCTCGCCGGGCTCCTCGGTCCCGGCAGCGATGGGGGTCGCGACAGCGGCCGGGTCGCCGGCCCCGCGGAACGCCCCGAGCCCCGCGGCCACCGAGACACCCACCACGCCGAGGGCCACCGCGGCCGCCACGATCACCACGCCCACCGGGGCGGACGCCAGCAACCCCGCGAGCGCACCGCCAGACGCAGCCACGCCGCCCGATCCCGCGGCGGCACCGGCCCCTCCAGCACCGCCAGCGCCACCCGCACCGCCAGCAGCCCCCGAGGCGCCGCCGTCACCGGGCGCGCCCTGGGCGCCACCGTCCGCCGTCGGCCCCGCGTCCGGGATCCCGTCCGGACCGGAGACTGCCGCCCCCGCACCCGACCCCGCACCGGCACCTGCTCCCGCGAGCGCCCCGCCGAACCCGAGCCCACCGATTCCCAGGCCCGTGAGCGCCCCGACCCCGGCGAGGCCGAGCACGAGCGGCGCAACGATCGCGCGCATGCCGTGGTTGACGTCCCCGAGCTCGAGCACGAGGGCCTGGCAGCCGGTGCAGCCCTCGAGGTGAGCGTCGACGGTGGCCTTGTCGCGCGCGGACAGCCCGCCGCGCACGTACGCACCGAGCTTGCCGGACACGCCCTCGCACCTGTCGGTGGGCGGGGCGGCGAGGTGGCTCTGCAGGTAGGCCTCGCGCAGCCCTTCACGAGCCCGGTCGCTGAGCGCGGCCACGCCGTTCGCGGAGATGCCGAGCAGCGGGCCGATCTGCGCGGCCGTGAGCCCTTCGACCTCGGTGTACCAGAGCACGGCCTGCCAGCGTTCGGGCAGGGAGTTGTAGGCGCGGGCCACGACGGAGCGCTCGAAGCCCTCGAGCGCGGGCTCCTCGACGGAGCCGGCGGGACCGTACGCGGACTCGAAGGTCGCGACGTCGTCCGTGGGCTGCACGCGCTGGGCGCCCTGCGCGGTCGCGTACGCGAGGCGGCGCACCACGGTGAACAGGTAGGCGCGGAACGCCTCGTCGGGGCCGCCGCCGCCCTGGATGACGGCGAACACCTTCGCGAACGCGTCGGAGGTGATGTCCTCAGCGTCGGACTGCGAGCGCGCGTACTGGCGGGCGACCCCCTGAGCTGCGGTGGCGTGACGTTCGTAGAGCTGGGCGAACGCGCCGTTGTCTCCCGAGCGCACGGCAGCGATGAGCTCGGCGTCGCTGGAGACGGATCCCCAGAGCCCTGCATCGCTCGACACGGCGCACCTCTCCTCTCCCGGCCGCCGCAGCGCCCGGAATGAGCGTTCTCATCCACAGGTTCCCACGAGTCCGGCCCTGGGGGAACTGCCGCTCATTCTTCACCCGCTCGAACGCGTCATCGGGGAAGGGTCCGGCCCTCTCATCGGTGTGACAAGGCTCGAGGCGACTGACCCTGCCCTGCTGCTCGTGCGCGAGCGGTGGAGGGAGCAGAGCCTGCGCACCGTCTGGTTGCGCTCAAGCGACTGGTTCCACCCCGCGGTGGACGCCGTGGTCGAGGCCGTGACGCTGGACCAGGGTGTGCTCGACGCCGTCGAGGCGCTCGGGGTCGCGCGGGCCGAGCACGGCGTGGGCATGGGCGAGACGATCGACGACCTCGCGTGCCTGTACCGGATCGTCGAGGCTGGCGCGCCGCCGCTCGATGCGATCCGGGCGCTGTGCGAGGGTTGGGCCTCCCCGGCCGGCTCGCCGCTCGTGCCGGGCACGTGCCTTGACCCCGAGTCCGGGCTGCCCACGGCCGAGTACCTGTCCGTGCGCCTCACCGAGGAGTTCACGGCCGTCCGACGGCGGGGAGGCACTCCTGACCAGGACCTCTGCCTGATCCTCGTGGACGTCGCGCGGGACGGTGTGGCGCCGTGGAACCGGCTCGCACGCTCGGCCGCCGTGGGGCACGCGATCGACGTGGCGTTCGGCGTCGGGCACCCCTCCGCGAGCCTCGGGGGCGGTGTGTTCGCCGTCCTGCACCCCGCCGGGCCTGCCGTGGCCGATGCCGTGGCGCGGCTCAGTCGCCAGATCGACGTCCAGGGTGAAGAGCTGGGCGTCGCAGACGTGCTGCGCACACCGCCGCGCCTGTGGATCGAGCCGATGCCCGCCGAGCACCACGAGGCCGTCGCCCTGCTGACGTCCCGGAGGTCGAGCGGTCGCGCGGGGGCGTCGGGATCGCCGTCGTCGGGCGGCTCGCCGTCGGGCACGGCGTCGTCGGACCTCGGCCGCGCCCCCTTGCTGCCCGGCTCCCCGTTCGACGCGGTACTGCCGCCGTTCTCCCCCCTGCCGCCGTTCTTCCCGGAGCCGCTCAACCCGCCTACGCCGCGACCGAGCCCCGAGGACTGACCCCACCCCCTCGTCTCACTAGGTGAGGCGCGAGTCTCGCCTAGTGGGCACCCGTGCGTACCGTGACGGCGTGACCGAGCACGCAGCCAGCGATCCCACCAGCACCACCGGCCCAGGAACCATCCGCGCCCTGCTGAGCGAGGAGCGCCGCTACCCGCCGTCGGCCCAGTTCTGTGCGCAGGCGAACGTGGGCCCGGAGGAGTACGAGCTGGCCGCCGCGGACCCCGTGGCGTACTGGGCGGACAAGGCCCGTCGCCTCGACTGGCACACCCCGTGGCACACCGATCACGTGTGGGAGCCCGCGGTGCGCGGCGAGGACGGCGAGCTGACCGTCCCGCGCGCTGAGTGGTTCGTGGGCGGGCGGCTCAACGTGGCCGTGAACTGCGTGGACCGGCACGTCGCGGCGGGGCTCGGCGAGAAGGTCGCGCTGTACTTCGAGGGCGAGCGCGGGGACCGGCAGGTCATCACGTACGCGCAGCTGGCCGAAGAAGTGTCGCGCGCGGCGAACGCCCTCACGGCGCTCGGGATCGGCAAGGGCGACCGCGTGGTCGTGTACCTGCCCGTGATCCCGGAGACGGTGATCGTCACGCTCGCGATCGCGCGGATCGGGGCCATCCACTCGCTCGTGTTCGGCGGCTTCTCCGCGGAGGCCGTGCGGTTCCGCCTCGAGGACACCGGCGCGAAGCTCCTCGTCACGTCCGACGGCCAGTTCCGCAAGGGGCAGGCCTTCGCGGTCAAGGCCTCGGCCGACGACGCCGCACGCGACCTCGACCACCTCGAGCACGTGCTCGTGGTGCGCCGCACGGGCGACGAGACACCGGACATCCCCTGGACTCCCGGGCGACGTCTGGTGGCACGACGCCGTCGGCGCCGCGTCCCCCGTCCACGAGCCCGAGTTCTTCGACTCCGAGACGCCGCTGTTCATCATCTACACGTCCGGCACCACGGCCCGGCCCAAGGGCCTCGTCCACACCGCGGGCGGCTACCTCACCCAGACCAGCTGGACGCACTGGGCACTGTGGGACTCCAAGCCCGACGACGTCTACTGGTGCACCGCCGACCTCGCGTGGGTCACGGCGCACACCTACGAGATCTACGGCCCGCTGTCCAACGGCGTG
>JAAYZM010000242.1 GCA_012514835.1 Actinomycetales bacterium | reverse complement strand
CGGCGACCTTGGCGAGGGCGTAGGAGCACGGGCACCCGCGCTTGGTCAGGCGGACGGTGCTCCCGTCGTCGAGGGTGATGCGCCACTGCCCGCGTACCCACTCCGCCGGCGGCTGCGCTGCGGCGTAGGTCGCGACGTGGGTGCGTGAGCTTGCGACGTACAGCGTGCCGTCCTTCCACAGCACGCGCACTCTGCGAAACCGCAGGTCACCGCCGAGATCGACGGGTGACTTGTCGAACGGGACCGGGGGGGTGCTCATGCGTGTGACGGTAGCACCCGGACGCAAGTAACGCGCCTACCTGCGGGTTCGTTACTGGCCGGGGACGCGGAACGACCCGGGGGTGTAGACCTTGGCCTCGAGGTAGTTGTACGCGTGCGCGAACGCGTCAGCCTGGTCGTCGTGGGTGCCGTTCGGGAAGTAGTCGAGCTCGTCGAGGAAGTCGGTGTTCCAGTTCCCGCGCACGAGCCGCACGTTCGACTGCGGCTGGTTCGACCACTGCGCGGCGACCATGAAGGCACGGGTCTCCTTGTCACCGGAGGGGTTCGCGGCCTCGAGGCGTCCGGCGACACGCTCGGCACGTAGGCGAGAACGCAGCGACTCGATGAACAGCTTGCCCGACGACCCCGGCTCCTGCTCGACGACCTGGTCGCACCCGTCGGCCTTCGCTACGGCGACGAACCGGGCGAGGGCCTGCTCGGGGTTCATGCGGAACCGCTCGACGTCGAGGACGTAGGTGAGGCCGCCCGCTTGTGCGATCTTCACCCCGACCGTCCAGTCGGGGTCACGCCCCGCCTTGGCCTCGGTGCTCGCGAAGTCCCAGGCGCGCACGACGCGCGCGTCCGGGGGGACCTCTGCGGGCGTGACCTCCGGGGGGACGCCAGCGAACATCCGTGACCGGGTGGCCGGTTCCGCGAGGTACAGCTCAGCGAACACGTCCGAGGGAAGCGTGGCCTTTGCGTCCTCGATCTCCTCGAGCGCGAGAATCCCCCCCGCTACGGCGTCGTAGGCGGTGAGCTTCGCGTAGTGGTAGCCGCGGGTGCCCTTCTCGGCCTTGCGCGCGAGTTGGTAGGCCCAGTTCGTGGTGCCCTTGACGTTGCCGATGATGCGGGCCTTGCCGCGTGTCGCGGTGAGCGTGGAGCGCACGGCGTGCCACGCGGCCTCCGAGAGGCGGGACGCCTCGTCGATCACGACCGCGACGACGTCCTCACCGTACAGCGCATCGGGGTCCTTCGCGGAGCGAAACACGATCGTGACCTCGTTCAGCAGCGTGATCGTCATCTCGGTGCGGTTCGCCCTGAACATGCCGCGGGGCAGGTACTGGCACATGCGGCGGAACGCGATGTGGGCCTGCACGTACAGGGGTGCGACCCACCACAGTTGCGCACCGGGACGAGCTTGCACCGCCTGCTCGACGATCCAGATGATGCACCCGAGGGTCTTGCCGGCCTTCGTCGACGCCTCGACCACGGCGAACCGCTCGGGGCAGAACAGGGCGGCCTCCTGCGCGGGGTACACCCACGGGCGGCGATAGCGGATGGTGCGGGTCACGCGCCGCCCCGGACCCTGCGGGCGCGCTGGCGGGCGTTCCGTGCCGCGCGGCGGTTCTCCTCGAGGTCGAGGCCGCCGCGGATGCCGAGGCCGTCAACGTCACTGGCGAGGCACTCCAGGGTCACGGGACACCCCCCGCAGATTTCCAGCGCCCACCTGCGCTCGAGCTTGTCGGCCGAGAAGAACCACTCGGGGTCGACGTGCTCGGCGCGGCACGCGGCACGCTCCAGCCACTCGTCGCCGCGATCACGGTTCGGGTTCGTCATCGTCCACCCCCTCGAGTTGCGCCGGCGGCTCGGTGCCATTGTCGCTCAGGGGTACGGGGCGGGGGATGTCGAGGGTGAAGGTCACCTCGCCCTCGTG
>JAAYZM010000241.1 GCA_012514835.1 Actinomycetales bacterium | reverse complement strand
GCCGAGCTCACGGCCGAGGCCATGCCGCGGCTGCGCCAGATGGCAGACCTCACGGACTACTGGATCGAGATCAACCGTCTCGAGAACCAGGCCGACAAGAGCTACCGCAAGCTCCTCGCCCAGCTGTTCGACGACGGCCTCGACCCGGTGACCCTCATCAAGCTCAAGGAGGTCGTCGACAAGCTCGAGGACGCCGCTGACGCTTTCGAGACGGTCGCCAACACGGTCGAGACGATCGCCCTCAAGGAGTCCTGACCCCCGTGGAGATCGCGCTCGTCGTACTCGTCGTCGCGCTTGCGCTCGGCTTCGACTACACCAACGGATTCCACGACGCGGCGAACGCCATCGCGACGTCGGTCTCCACGCGGGCACTGACCCCGCGAGCGGCCCTCGTCATGGCCGCCATCATGAACTTCGTCGGTGCGCTGCTCGCGACGGACGTGGCCCAGACCATCGCCAACAGCATCGTCCACCTCGAAGAGGTGCCGACTCACACGGCGCTCGTCGTCGTGCTGTGCGGGCTCATCGGTGCGATCACGTGGAACCTCATCACGTGGTGGTTCGGTCTGCCCTCGTCCTCGACCCACGCGCTCATCGGGGGCCTGGTCGGAGCGGGACTCGCAGGCGGCCTCGGGATCTACGGCGCCGCGATCGTGGAGAAGGTCGTCCTTCCCATGGTCTTCTCCCCGCTCGTGGGCTTCGGCCTCGCGTTCATGGGCATGGTCGCCGTGATGTGGATCTTCCGCCGCGCGAACCCGCACCCGCTGCAGCGTCGTTTCCGCATCGCGCAGACCGTCTCGGCCGCCGCGATGGCCCTGGGGCACGGTCTGCAGGACGCGCAGAAGACGATGGGGGTCATGTTCATGGCGCTCGTCGCCGCGGGTTGGTACACCTCCGACGACCCGATCCCGGTGTGGGTCAAGCTCTCGGCCGCCGCAGCGATCTCGCTCGGTACCTACGCGGGCGGCTGGCGCATCATGCGCACGCTCGGTCGGCGCATCATCGAGCTGGACCCGGCGCGAGGCTTCGTCGCCGAGTCGGTGTCGGCGATCGTGCTCTACGTCAACGCCTTCGTGTTCCACGCCCCCGTGTCGACGACCCACACGATCACCTCGGCAATCATGGGCGTCGGTGCGACCAAGCGACTGTCCGCGGTGCGCTGGGGAGTCGCGAAGAACATCGGCCTCGCGTGGGTCCTGACGATCCCGGCGGCGGGTACGGTCGCCGCAGTCTTCTACTGGATCCTCAGCCCGTTCATGCTCTGACCGGGCCTCACGCGCTCGCGGACTGCACCTCGAAGCCCACCACGCGGGCCTCGTCGCCCGCACCGGCGGTGTGGACCACGGCGATGCTCGCGGGCCGCAGGTAGGGGTCCTTGCGCGGTCGTGCCCGTTTGACCCAGCCGGGCGCGATCTCGTCGATGGGCTCGAGCAGCGTGGGCAGCACGGGCCGGTGCGTGCACAGCGCGACGCCCGCGCGGGCGGCTGCGGCCAGGTAGTGGGCCTTCGCGAGCTTGCGGACGCGCCCGGGCTTGGCGGCGTGCCCGTCCTCCGTGAGCGCCTCGAGGGGTTCGGGGACGATCCCGCTCGCCTTCGCGTACGGGGCGACGGTCGCCGCGCAGCGTTCCCACGGGCTCGTCACGACGGCCGCGACACCGTAGGCGGCGAGCACGGGCACGATGCCGTCGGCCTGCTTCGCCCCGGACGAGGTGAGGGGGCGCAGGGCCTCGGTACCGTCCCAGGCCGCGCGGCTGCGCGCGCTCGCGTGCCGGACCACGACGACGGTCCCCGTGGCGAGCCGCCCCGCCTCGCGCAGCGCCACGAGCGCCTTGAGGGGCTTGCGGTCGGACTTGCGACTGAGCATCTTCGCGGCCTTCCTGGGGGTGACCCAGCGCAGCTCGTCGACCTCGTCCTCGCTGCGCGCCACGGGTGCTCGGGCCGCCCGTGCGGGGGAGTCCTCGGGCAGCTCCGTCGCGGCCCAGTAGTAGACCTCCTTGGTGCGCCCGCCCGAGACCCGGTAGCGCAGCATGGGCAGCGGTACCCCGAGCGCGACGTCGAGACCCGTCTCTTCCGCCACCTCGCGGACGGCCGCGACGGGGACTGCCTCGCCCCGGTCGAGCTTGCCCTTGGGCCACGACCAGTCGTCATAACGCGGGCGGTGGATGAGGAGCACCTCGAGGCGACCCTCGCGCTCGCGCCACACGAGGGCGCCGGCCGCGACCACCACGGCGGCGCGCTTGCGCGACGTCATCGGTGGCTGGCCAGCCGTCGGCGCTGGCGCGAGATCAGGTTCTCCTGCAGGTCCTCGAGCGGCTCGCCGTCGGGCGTGGTCGTGGGGCGGTGCCACGAACCGTCCGGCTCGAGGTGCCACGAAGCGGTGGCCGGGTCCATCGAGGCGTCGATCAGGTCCACCAGCTCGGAGAGGTGCTCGGGGTCCGTGAGCCGCACGAGGGCCTCGACGCGCCGGTCGAGGTTGCGGTGCATGAGGTCCGCAGAGCCGATGTAGATGGCCGGTCCGCTCTCCTCGCTGCCCGGCAGCGCGTTCGCGAACGCGTAGATGCGCGAGTGCTCGAGGAAGCGGCCCAGGATCGAGCGGACGCGGATGTTCTCCGAGAGCCCGGGCACCCCGGCGCGCAGCGCGCAGATGCCGCGCACCACGAGGTCCACGGACACACCGGCCTGCGACGCCCGGTAGAGCGCGTCGATGGACTCCTCGTCGACGATCGCGTTGACTTTCATCCTGATCCACGCGGGCCGACCCTCGCGCGCCGCGGCGATCTCGTTCTCGATGTGGTCCACGAGCCCCGAGCGCAGAGAACGTGGCGCCACGAGGAGGCGGCCGAACTTCGACTTGGGGGCGTAGCCGGACAGCTGGTTGAACAGGCGCGTGAGGTCCTGGCCCACGTCCGGGTCGCTCGTGAGGAGCCCGTGGTCCGTGTAGAGGCGGGCCGTCTTGGGGTTGTAGTTGCCCGTGCCCACGTGGCAGTAGCGGCGCAGGCCGTCCTGCTCGTGGCGCACCACGAGGGACAGCTTGCAGTGCGTCTTGAGGCCCACGATCCCGTAGACCACGTGCACGCCCGCCTGCTCGAGCTTGCGGGCCCACGTGATGTTGGCCTGCTCGTCGAAGCGGGCCTTGATCTCGACGAGGGCGAGCACCTGCTTGCCGGCCTCGGCCGCGTCGATGAGCGCGTCCACGATCGGGGAGTCGCCCGAGGTGCGGTAGAGCGTCTGCTTGATCGCGAGCACGTGCGGGTCCGCCGCCGCCTGGGCGAGGAACGTCTGGACGGACGTCGAGAACGAGTCGTACGGGTGGTGCAGCAGGACGTCCCGCTCGCGCATCGCCGCGAAGATGTCCGTGGGCTGCGCGGACTCGACCTCCGCGAGGTGGCGGTGCGTGGTGGGCACGAACGGCGGGTAGTGCAGGTCCGGCCGGTCGAGGTCCGCGATGACGTTGAGGCCCGTGAGGTCGAGCGGCGCGGGCAGCTCGTAGACCTCCGCGGGGTGCACACCGAGCTCACGGATGAGCAGGTCGCGGAAGTGCGAGTGCGTGCCCTGCGCGAGCTCGAGGCGCACGGGCGGGCCGAAGCGGCGGCGCAACAGCTCCTTCTCCATGGCCTTGAGCAGGTTCTCGGCGTCGTCCTCCTCGACCTCGAGGTCCTCGTTGCGCGTCACGCGGAACGTGTGGTGGTCCAGGACCTCCATGCCGGGGAACAGGTGGTCGAGGTGCTGGGCGATGACGTCCTCGATGGGCACGAAGCTCGTGGGGCCCAGCTCCGGGGCGGCCGTCTGGGTGCTCGGCGCGCTCGGGCGCCCGCGCGCGTCCACCGCGATGAAGCGCGGCAGCAGCGGCGGGACCTTGACGCGCGCGAAGTGCTCCTTGCCCGTGGACGGGTTCATGACGCCCACGGCGAGGTTGAGCGAGAGCCCGGAGATATAGGGGAACGGGTGGGCCGGGTCCACGGCGAGCGGGGTGAGGACCGGGAAGATCTGCTTGCGGAAGTACTTGTGCAGGCGGTCCTGCTCGCTCGAGCCGAGCTCGTCCCAGCGCACGAGCGTGATGCCCTCCGCGGCGAGCGCGGGCTGGACCTGATCGGCGAACACGCGCGCGTGGCGGTCCATGAGCTCGTGGGCGCGCTCCGCGATCGCGTCGAGCACCTGGCGCGGGCTCAGGCCGGACGCCGCCGTGACGGCCAGACCTGTCGCGATGCGGCGCTTGAGGCCCGCGACGCGCACCATGAAGAACTCGTCCAGGTTCGACGCGAAGATCGCGAGGAACCGCACGCGCTCGAGGATGGGCAGCTCCGGGTCTTCCGCGAGCTCGAGCACGCGCTGGTTGAACGCGAGCCACGAGAGCTCACGGTCCGCGAAACGGTCCTCGGGCAGCGGGGGCACCTCGCTCAGCAGCTCCAGGTCGGCTCCGACCGCCTCGGCCACGTCGGGGTCCACGGCCACCCGCTCCTCGCCGTCGGACACGGAACCTGCCACCTGCCCAGCACTGATGTCGCTCACCCTCCCATCGTGACACCCCGGCGCGCCGCACGGGAACCGTGCGGTGAACGTCAGGCGTACGTGACGTCCACGTTGGACGGCGCGAAGCCGAACTTCGCGTACGTGCGCACGGCCGCGAGGTTGCTCGCGCTCGTGTAGAGGATCGCGACGCCGAGCCCGAGCTGGTCGAAGCGCTCGAGCGCGCGGGCCGTGAGCGCGGAGCCGAGAACGAGCCCCTGGGCGTCCGGGTCCACGCCGAGCACGTAGATCTCGCCGATGCCGTCCACGACCTTGAGCCACACCGACGCGAGCAGCTCGCCGTCCCGCTCGGCGAGGAAGAAGCTCTCCGCGTCGAACCACGGTTCCGCCTCGCGCGCCTCGAGGTCCGCGAGGCTGATGCGGCCCTGCTCCGGGTGGTCCGCGAAGGCTCGGGCGTTGACGCGCAGCCACGCGTCCTCGTCCTGTCCGACGACGAAGGTGCGGACCGTCACGCCCTCGGGCAGCGCCCGGATCTCGACCTGGGGCCGGGCCACGAGGTCCACGCGCATGATCCACAGCTCGCGGGCCGGTCGCAGCCCGGAACCCATCGCGAGCGCCTTGGCACCAGGGAGGTCGCCGTGCGCCCAGACGGCAAACTCACGGTCACCGGCTTCCTTGCGCGCGCCGCGCAGCAGCACCTCGCCGAGGCCCTGGCGGCGGTCCGAGGGCGCGACGGCGAGCTCCGCCGTGGCCTTGCCGTCCACGCCGAGGTCGAGCTGGGCGATCCCCGTGAGGCGCCCCGGGGCCCACGTGAGCAGGTGCACCACGGGGGCGTCGGCGTCCCCGAGCCACAGCAGCCGCTGCTCGGAGAGCGGTGCGATGCCGTCAGCCTGCTCGGCGTCCTCGACGAGCCCGTAGACGAGCGGGACCACGTCCTCGGGCAGCGCGCCGTGGACGACGGACGGTGTGATGGCCATGCCCCATCTCACCACCTTTGGCGGACTCTGCGTCAGGGCCTGACGGGAATCCTGTGTCGCGCGGCCGCCGCGGCGTGATGTGGTAGTGCCATGACGCTCCCGCACGCAGGTCCGACGACGACGCACGGGCGCGACCCGGTCCAGACCCGGACCGTCGGGGTGCTCGCCGGGGTGCAAGTGCTGGTGGGGGTCGGCACCGCCACGGGCGCGGCCGTGAACTCCCTCGTGGCGGCCGAGCTGTCCGGCTCGGAGACCGTGGGCGGGCTCGCCCAGACGTGCGTCGTGGTGGGCTCGGCGCTCGCGGCCCTGCCGATCGCCCAGGTGGCCGCGCGCCACGGCCGTCGCCGCTCCCTCGTGCTTGGCTACGGCGTGGCGATGCTCGGGGCGCTCGGCGCGACGGCGGCGACCGTGCTCGGCTCGACGGCGCTCCTCCTCGCCGGGATGACGTTCATCGGCGCCGGTGGTGCCGCAGGGCTCGCGGCACGCTTCGCAGCGACGGACCTCGCGGCGCCCGAGCACCGGGCCCGCGCGCTCTCTCTGGTCGTGTGGGCGGCGACGGTCGGTTCGGTGCTCGGCCCCAACCTCGCGGGGTGGCTCGACTCGTGGGCGCTCGGTGCTGGACTCCTGCCCGCCGCACGCGGCACGCACACCGCCGTGACCTTCGCCCTCATGGCCGCCATGTTCGCGCTCGCCGCGCTCACCGTCGCGCTGCTGCTGCGCCCCGACCCGCTCATGCTCGCCCGGGAACGCTCTGGCGAGGACCCGCCCGCGCCGAGCAGCCCGTGGCGCTCCGTGGGCACCGGCATCAGGGTGATCCGCGCGTTGCCGTCCGCGCAGGTGGGTCTGCTCGGCATCGTGGTGAGCCACCTCGTCATGGTGAGTCTCATGGTCATGACCCCCGTGCACATGAACCACCATGGCGCGAGCCTGCAGCTCATCGGCCTCGTCATCTCGCTGCACATCGCGGGGATGTTCGCGCTCAGCCCGTTGTTCGGCGTCGCGACGGACCGGTTCGGTGCCGTCCCCGTGCTCGTCGCGGGCGGGGTGATCCTCGCCGGGGCCGCCGCCCTCGTCATCGGGGTGCCGGGGCACGGTGGCGGGCGGCTCACCGCGGGTCTCGTGCTCCTCGGCGTCGGCTGGTCCGCGGGCCTCGTCGCGGGCTCGAGCCTCTTGACCGGCGAGGTCCCCGCCGAGCACCGCACGACGGTCCAGGGCGCGTCGGACGTCGCGATGAACCTCGGCGGCGCGCTCGGCGGCGTGGTCGCGGGCGTCGCCGTCACGGTCGCGAGCTATGGCGCGCTCGCGGTGGTCTCGCTCGTGATCGTCGCGGGCTACCTCGCCGTGGTGCTCATCGCGCGCCCAGGCGCACGGCGGTCCAGGACACCGGCGGGAGCGTGAGGGTGAGGCTCGTCCCGTCGAGACGCGCCGTGGGGTTGCTGGCGGGGGCCACGCGGTCCGGGTTCTCGCGCGTGTTGGTGGCCTTCGGGTCCGCGTCGTGGAGCGTGACGGCCTCGACGTCCGCGCCCGCGAGGGACGCCGGGATCTCCACCGTGACGTCGAGCGGGTCCGTCAGGGAACGGTTCAGCAGGAACACGGCGGCCTGGTTCTCGCCGTCGTCGTACGTGGCCGCGACGTCCACGAGCGGCACGTCCCCGTAGACGGCCGTGCTCGTCGAGGCCACCTCGACGCGCACGTCGAGGGATACCCCGCGCGCGAGGTGCGAGGTGAGCGCGAACGGGAAGAACGTGGTCTGGCGCCACGCGGGCCCGCCGGGCGCCGTCATGATCGGGGCGATCGCGTTGACGAGCTGCGCGAGGCTCGCCGAGCGCACGCGGTCCGCGTGGCGCAGCAAGGAGATGAGAAGACCTCCGACGACGACGGCGTCTGCGACCGAATACACGTTCTCGAGCCGGTGCTGGACCTCGGGCCACTCGTCGCCCGTGATCGTGCCGGGCTCCTCGGCACCCATGTACCAGACGTTCCACTCGTCGAAGGAGATGTCGATGCGCTTGTCGCTGCGCTTGAGGGCCTTCACGTGGTCGGCCGTGACGATCACCTCCTCGATGAAGCGGTCCATGTCGACGCCCGACGCGAGGAAGCTCGCGAGGTCGCCGTCGCGCTCCTCGTAGTAGGCGTGGCACGAGATGTAGTCGACGTCCTCGTAGCAGCGCTCGAGGACCACGCGCTCCCACGTGCCGAACGTGGGCATGCCGCGGCCGGAGGAGCCGCATGCGACGAGCTCGAGATCCTTGTCGATCTGACGCAGCGCCTTGGCGGTCTGCGAGGCGATGCGTCCGTACTCCTCGGGCGTCGAGTGGCCCAGCTGCCACGGGCCGTCCATCTCGTTGCCGAGGCACCACATGCGGATGTCGAAGGGCTTCTCGCGCCCGTTCGCGCGACGCGCGTCCGAGAGCTCGGTGCCGCCGGGGACGTTCGCGTACTCGAGCACGTCGAGGGCTTCCGCGACCCCGCGCGTGCCGAGGTTCACGGCGTACATGAGCTCGACGTCCGCCGCCTCGCACCACGCGGCGAACTCGTGCAGGCCCACCTCGTTGGTCTCCGTGGCGCGCCACGCGAGGTCGAGGCGCTTCGGGCGCTCCTCGACGGGCCCCACGCCGTCCTCCCAGCGGTACCCCGACACGAAGTTGCCGCCCGGGTAGCGCACCGTGGAGACGCCCAGCTCACGCACGAGGTCCAGGACGTCTCGGCGGAAGCCCTGGGCATCCGCGCTCGGGTGCCCCGGCTCGTAGATCCCCTCGTACACGCACCGGCCGAGGTGCTCCACGAAGGAGCCGAACAAGCGGCGGTCTACGGGTCCGACGGCGAATGCCGGGTCGATGCGTACGCGTGCGTCTGTCATGGGAGTCCTCTGTCTCGGCGGATGGCGTGCCACTACGGCGAGCGGCGTGCTGCTTCGCTGGTGGGGTGGTTGGGTGAGCGTGGTGGCTATTCGGTGGACGGGGTGGCGAGGCCGGCCTTGATGAGGTCCATGACCGAGGAGTCCGCGAGGGTGGTCGCGTCCCCGATGGTCCGGTTCTCCGCGACGTCCCGCAGCAAGCGGCGCATGATCTTGCCCGAACGGGTCTTGGGCAGCTCGGGGACCACGAGGATCGAGCGCGGCTTCGCGATGGGCCCGATCTCCTTCGCCACGTGGTTGCGCAGGGTCGCCGTGACCTCGTCGTCGGACACGCCTTCCGGGCCCCCGCCACGCAGGATGACGAAGGCGACCACGGCCTGGCCCGTCGT
>JAAYZM010000240.1 GCA_012514835.1 Actinomycetales bacterium | reverse complement strand
GAGCAGCTCGAGCAGACAGAGCAGCCCGGGCCAACAGAGCAGCCCGGGCGGCCGACGAGCGCCAGCTGGCCGATCGCCGCGGCGATGCTGCCCTTCCCCGACGCACAGGACGCTCCGGCCGAGTCGTGGCTCGACCAGCTCGCCCAGGTCGCGTTCGAGGGCTTCGAACACGTGGACCTCACGGACGGCTGGGTGCGCGCGGGTGACCTCGCGTCGAGCCGTCGCACGGAGCTCGTGGATGTGCTGCGGCGCACGGGGCTCGACCCGGTCGCGCTGTCCGCGATCCGACGTTCCGTGATCGACCCGGAGCGCGGTGCGGAGAACCTCGCGTACTCCCACCGCACCCTCGACGCGGCGGCCGAGCTCGGGTGCCGCATCGTCTCGGTGGGTCTGCACCGGCCGCTGCTGCCCGCCCAGCGCGAGGCGTTGTGGTTCTGGACCGAGCCCGGCCCGCGCGACGCCAACGACGTCGACACGTGGCAGCTCGCCGTGTCCCGGCTGCGCGAGCTCGGGAACCACGCGGCCGAGCTCGGGCTCGAGCTGAGCCTCGAGATGTACGAGGACACGCTCCTGGGGTCTGCGGCCTCGGCCGTGCGGCTCGTGCAGGACATCGACCTCGACGCCGTGGGGCTCAACCCCGACCTCGGCAACCTGTACCGGCTCCACCAGCCGGTCGAGGACTTCCAGGCCGCCGTCGCCGCGTGCCTCCCGGTGTCGAACTACTGGCACATCAAGAGCTACCTGCGGGACGAGGAGCCACGCACGGGCCAGGTGGTGTCCGTCCCCGCGCCGATGGAGTCCGGCTCGATCAACTACCGCGAGGCGGTCCGTACGGCCCTCGACGCCGGGTTCACGGGCCCCTTCTGCGTCGAGCACTACGGTGGCGACGGGCTCGCGGTGAGCGCGGCCAACGCGCGCTACCTGCGCCGGCTCCTGGCCGTGGTCACAGGTGAAGCACGCGAGCAGGTGCTCGCCCGCGTCGCCGCGGTGGACGCTGCGGAGGTGGCGAAGTGAGCCGCGACAAGGTGACCCGCGACGAGCCGACTCCTCACGCGGTGATCCCCGTCGCGGTGCTCGGCCTCGGGGCGATGGGGCTGCCCATGGTCACGCACCTCGCGAGCGGTGACGACTTTGAGGTCCGGGGTTTCGACATCACGCCCGAGCGCCGTGAGCTCGCGGGCGCGGCCGGGGCTCGGCCCACAGGTTCCGCGCGCGAGGCCGCGGCGGGCGCGGCGGTCGTCGTCGTCTCTGTGCGCGACGGCGCCCAGCTCGAGACGGTCCTCTTCGGGGCCGACGACGACTCGGGCGTGGCCGGTGTGCTCGACCCCGGGGCCGTCGTCGTCGTGACCTCGACCGTGGGCGAGGCCGCCGTGGTCGCCGCGGCGCAGCGGCTCGCAGAGCGCGGCGTGCACACGGTCGACGCCCCCGTGTCGGGGGGCCCTGTGCGCGCGGGGACGGGGGACCTGCTCGTCATGGTGGGCGCCCCGGAGGAGGCGATCGCCGCGGCGCGCGAGGTGCTCGACGCCCTCGCCTCGACCCTCCACGTCGTGGGGGACCGCGTGGGCCAGGGCCAGCAGCTCAAGGTCGTCAACCAGCTGCTGTGCGGCATCCACACCGCCGCCGCGGCCGAGGCGCTCGCGCTCGCGCACCGGCTGGGCCTCGACCTCGACCGGGTGATCGACGTGCTGGGCCAGGGCGCCGCCGCGTCGTTCATGCTCGCGGACCGCGGCCCCCGCATGGCACAACAGCTGCGCGGCGAGGAACCGCCGTTGCGCTCGCGGCTCGACGTGATCGGGAAGGACATGCGGATCGTCGCGGACCTGACCCGCACGGTGCGCCTCGCGACCCCCACGGCGAGCGGTGCGGACCAGCTCTACCGGCTCGGCGAGGCGG
>JAAYZM010000239.1 GCA_012514835.1 Actinomycetales bacterium | reverse complement strand
CTCGACACCCCGTTCTGGCGCGAGACCTTCGCGCTGCACCGCGGGGGAAAGCTCGAGGTCGCCTCGCGTGTCCCGCTCGAGGACCGCGCGGACCTTGCCAAGGCTTACACCCCCGGGGTTGCGGGGGTCTGCGCCGCGATCCACGAGGACGTCGGGCTCTCGTTCGAGTACACGGGCCGCGCCAACACCGTGGCGGTCGTGAGCGACGGGTCTGCCGTGCTCGGGCTCGGGCGCATCGGACCCGAGGCGTCGATGCCCGTCCTCGAGGGCAAGGCCGTGCTGTTCAAGAAGTTCGGGGGAGTCGACGCGATCCCCATCGCGCTCGAGCTGCCCGGCGTGGACCTCGTGCGTGAGTTCGTCGACGCCGTCACCGCGATCGCCCCGAGCTTCGGAGGGATCAACCTCGAGGACGTCGCGGCACCCGAATGCTTCGAGATCGAACGCCAGCTCGCCGAGCGCCTCGACATCCCCGTGTTCCACGACGACCAGCACGGGACCGCCGTCGTCGTCCTCGCAGGGCTGCTCAACGCGTGCCGCGCGACGGGCCGCGCGCTTGCCGACCTCCGCGTGGTCGTGCTCGGCGCCGGGGCGGCGGGCGTCGCGTGCACCAAGATCCTGCTCGCTGCCGGTGTGGGCGACGTGGCCGTCGTGGACAGCCGCGGGGTCATCAGCGCCGAGCGCGCGGGCGAGCTGACCGGCATGAAGGCCTGGCTCGCCGAGCACACCAACCGCGCGGGCGTCACGGGCTCCGTGCGGGACGCCCTGCGTGGCGCGGACGTGTTCCTCGGCGTGAGCGGACCGGGGCTCGTCGAGCCCGGGTGGCTCGCGGAGATGGCCGACCCCGCGATCGTGTTCGCGCTCGCCAACCCCGACCCCGAGGTTGACGTCGACGCCGCTCCCGCGAACGTGCGCGTGGTCGCGACGGGCCGCTCGGCCGATCTCAACCAGGTCAACAACGTGCTCGCGTTCCCCGGCATCTTCCGCGGACTCCTCGACGCGCGCGCCTCGCGCGTGGACGACGACGCGAAGATCGCCGCCGCGCGCGGCCTCGCGAGCCTCGTGAGCGACGAGGAGATCGCCGCAGGGCGCGTCATCCCGTCCCCGTTCGACCCCGCCGTCGCCCCGACGGTGGCCGCAGCCGTCACCGCCCATCTCGGCGTCACGACCCAGTCCTGAAACCCTCGGAGGAGCACCCCATGTCGACAGAACTCGTGGCCGGACTGACCGTCCCGACCGACCTCCTGCGCGGCGGCGCGTGGGTGGGCGCGCAGGACGGCGGCCGCTTCGACGTCATCGACCCCGCGACGGCCGAGACGATCGCCGACGTCGCGAACGGCACCGTGGCTGACGCCCTCGCGAGCGTCGAGGCGGCGGCAGAGGCCGCGGCCGGCTGGGCCGCGACCGCGCCCCGTGAGCGCGCCCGGATCCTGCTGCGGGCCTTCGACCTCATGACCGAGCGCGAGGAGCAGGTTGCCGAGCTGATCGTGCGCGAGAACGGAAAGTCCTTCACGGACGCGCTCGGCGAGGTGCGCTATGCCGCGGAGTTCTTCCGCTGGTACGCCGAGGAGGCCGTGCGCGTCTCGGGGGAGATCCGCACCGCGCCCTCGGGGGCCAACCGCATCATGGTGGTGCGCCAGCCGATCGGCATCGCGCTGCTCATCACCCCGTGGAACTTCCCCGCGGCGATGGCGACGCGCAAGATCGGTCCCGCCCTCGCGGCGGGCTGCACCGTGATCCTCAAGCCCGCGTCCGAGACGCCGCTCACGGCGCTCGCCGTGGGTGCGATCCTCGCCGAGGCGGGGGTGCCCGACGGCGTGGTCAACGTGCTGCCCTCGCGGCGTTCCGGAGCCGTGGCCGCGGCGATCCTCGCGGACCCGCGCGTGCGCAAGCTCTCCTTCACGGGCTCGACGGAGGTGGGGCGCACGCTCCTCAAGACGGCCGCGGACCACGTCATCTCCTCCTCGATGGAGCTGGGCGGCAACGCACCGCTCCTCGTGCTCGAGGACGCGGACGTGGACGTCGCCGTGGCAGGCGCGATGGTCGCGAAGATGCGCAACGGTGGCGAGGCATGCACGGCGGCCAACCGCATCTACGTGCACCGCGCGGTCCTCGCCGAGTTCACCGAGAAGTTCGGGGCCGCGATGGCCGCCCTGAGCGTGGGGCCCGGCATGGACGGCGCGGCGGTGGGGCCGCTCGTCAACGCGGCCGCCGTCGACAAGGTCGACGAGCTCGTGTCCGACGCGGTCCAGCGGGGCGCGCGCGTCGTCGTCGGCGGTGCTCGTGGCGAGGGTCCCGGGTACTACTACGCGCCCACGGTGCTCGCGGACGTCCCCGTCGGTGCCCAGATCACGGACGAGGAGATCTTCGGCCCCGTGGCCCCCGTGATCACGTTCGACACGGACGAGGAGGCCATCCGGCTCGCGAACGCGACCGAGTACGGCCTCGTCGCGTATGTGTTCTCGAAGGACCTCGCGCGGGCCCTGCGGGTCAGCGAGGCGCTCGAGTCCGGGATGGTCGGGATCAACCGCGGCGTCGTCTCCGACCCCGCGGCACCGTTCGGTGGCGTCAAGCAGTCCGGCATCGGTCGCGAGGGCGGGCACGAGGGCCTGCTCGAGTACACCGAGTCGAAGTACATCGCGGTCGACTGGTAGGGCCAGCACAGGGCTCGTGTGGGGGTGGGACGGTGCGAGTGACGCTCAGGGACGTCGCCGAGCGGGCGGGGGTGCACCCGGGGACGGCGTCGCGCGCGCTCAATCCCGAGACGCAGGACCTCGTGAGCGAGGCGACCGTCCGGAAGGTCCAGCACGCGGCCAAGGTGCTCGCCTACCGGCCCAACCCGATGGCGCGCGGCCTCAAGACCAACCGGTCCACGATGGTCGCGATCGTGGTGCCGGACCTGTCCAACCCGCTGTTCCCCCCGATCGTGCGGGGAGCAGAGGTCGAGCTCTCGCGCGCCGGGTACACGTCGATCATCGCGGACACCGACAACGAGGCGGGTCGCGAGCTCGCGGCGTTCGCCGCCCTGCGCGCGCGCCAGGTGGACGGGCTGCTCGTCGCGTCCGCCCGCCGCGACGATCCCGCGATCGCGGAGCTCTTCGAGCAGGGTGTGCCGGCGGTGCTCATCAACAGGCGTTCGGACGGCGTGGCGCTGCCGGCGGTCACGGGGGACGACGAGCGGGGGATCGAGCTCGCGATCGCCCACCTGCGCGAGCTCGGGCACACCGCGATCGCCCACCTGTCGGGGCCTCGCGAGCTGTCGACGGGCCTGTCGCGCCAGCGCACCTTCCGGCAGGTGATCGCGGAGACGGGGTGCGACACCTCGCCGGACCTGGTGGTCGAGTGCGAGACGTACTCGGTCGAGGCGGGTGCCGAGGGGATGCACGAGCTGCTCGAGCGCGCGCGGCCCACGGCGGTGCTCGCGGGCAACGACCAGATCGCCGTGGGCGCGATCGACGCGTTGCGGGAGCGCGGGCTGCGCTGCCCCGAGGACGTTTCCGTGGTGGGCTTCAACGACATGCCGTTCGTGGACAAGCTGTCCCCGCCGCTGACCACGGTCCGGGTGCCGCACGCTGAGGTGGGCGCCGAGGCTGCACGGATCCTCGTGCGGTGGATGACGCGGGGCGAGGCCGCCTCGGCCACGACGGCACTCCCGGTCGAGCTCGTGGTGCGCGGCTCGACGGGACGCGCGCCGGTCCGCACCGCTCAGGCGGTGTCGAACACCTCGGGGTGACGCTCGAGCTCGAGACGCGTGCGACGGATGTGCACGGTGAGGAGGTCCTCGGCGTCCGCGAGCTGCCCGCGGGCGAGCGCGTCCACGAGGAGACGGTGCTCCGCGTGCGTCGCCGAGGCGCGGTCGACGCCGGCCACGAGGTCGAACGCCCGCCGGTAGTGCTGCGTCGAGTTCCACAGCCGCAGCACGAGGTCGTGGAGCATGTGCGTGTCCGCGGCGCTGAACGAGAGCAGGTGGAACTCGCGGTCGAGGCGCAAGAACGTCTCGAGGTCCGCGCCCTGCATCTCGTCCGCGAGCGCCCCGAGCCGCTCGAGCTGCTCGGGGCTCAGGTGCGGCGCGGAGAGCCGCAGGAGCAGCGGTTCGATCCGCTCGCGCACGAGGTACACCTCCGTGCACTCGGCGAGGCTGAGCCGCTGGACCCACGCACCGCTGTTCGCGACGAGCCGCACGAGCCCCTCGGCCTCGAGCTGGCGCAGCGCGTCACGCACGGGCAGGCGGCTCGCCCCGAACTCGGCGGCGAGCTCCTCTTGCCGGATGCGCGAGCCGGGGGTGAGCGTGCCGCGCAGGATCTGCTGCCGCAGCCCCGCCACGATCCGGCTCGAGGCGGGGCCGTCCTCGACGCTCACGCGCCCGCCCTCACGCCGCCGGGTCGGCGGGGTGCCACAGCTTCGTGGTGGTGCCCGGGGCGCGCTCGTAGGCCTTGCCGTCGGGGAAGCTCACGAGCTCCATCTGCATCCCCCAGGGGGCCAGGAAGTAGACCCATCGTTGTCCCTCGCTGTGGCTCGTGCTCGCGGTCGGTGCGCCGAGGATACGCACCCCGTGCCCCTCGAGGTACTCCACCGCGGCGTCGAGGTCCTCGACGTAGAACGCGAGGTGGTGGCCCCCGATGTCGCTGTTGCGCGGCTGCGGCGCCTGCCCGTCGGGGGACTCCCACTGGAAGATCTCGAAGTTGGGACCGGTCTTGCACCGGTAGAACCGCAGCTCGCGCATCACGGCGCGCGGGTGCACGTTGAGGTGCTCGGTCATCCAGTCGTCGTCCTTGACGAACGGACCGAGCGTGTAGACGTACTCGCACCCCAGGACGTCGACGAAGAAGCGGTGGGCCTCGTCGAGGTCGGGCACGGTGAAGCCGATGTGCTCGGTGCCGAGCAGTCCGGGGAGCGCCATGGATCCTCCTACGTTGGATACAACCAGGCCGGTGCGGTCGTGATAACGACCCGGATTCGTTGCGATCGTATCCAAAGCGGCCTAGACTCACAACAACACGGCTCGTCGTTCAAGGGAGAACCCGTCCATGCCGCAGGTCACACCCCTCCAGGCCCAGGCCCCCTGGGTCGAGGTGAGCAGCACGCCCGAGGACTGGGCCGCCGCCGATCCCGCGCTGCTCGCCACGATGCTGGGCCAGATGCAGCTCATCCGCGCGTTCGAGGAGCTCGTGCTCCAGCTCGCGCGCGAAGGACTCGTGCACGGTCCGGCGCACTCGAGCATCGGCCAGGAGGGTGGCGCCGTCGGCTCCGTCCTCGCCCTCGGCCCGTCCGACGGCGTCAACGGCACGCACCGCGGCCACCACCAGTTCCTCGCCAAGGTCATCGCCTACGTGGCCCCGCAGCTCGACCTCACGGCGCTCGTCACCGAGGAGCTGCGCGTGGTCCTGCGCAAGACGCTCGCGGAGATCCTTGGACTCGCGGACGGCTACGGCAAGGGCCGTGGCGGCTCGATGCACCTGCAGTGGATGGAGGCCGGCGCGCTCGGCACCAACGCGATCGTCGGCGGCGGCGTGCCGCTCGCCGCGGGCAACGCGTGGGCCCAGAAGCACGCGGGGACCCAGGACGTCACCGTCACGTACTTCGGCGACGGCGCCGCGAACATCGGCTCGGTCCTCGAGTCGATGAACCTCACGGCCGCGTGGGACCTCCCGCTGTGCTTCTTCATCGAGAACAACCTGTACGCCGTCTCGACCCACGTGGGTGAGGTCACGGGCGACCAGCGGCTCTCCGCGCGCGGTCCGGGTTTCGGCATCCCGTCGTGGCGCGTCGACGGCATGGACCCGCTCGCCGTGTACCTCGCGATGCAGGCCGCGACCGAGCACATGCGGGCCGGCAAGGGCCCCGCCGTGGTCGAGGCCGAGGTCTACCGGTACTTCCACCAGAACGGACCCTTCCCCGGCAGTGCGTTCGGGTACCGCTCGAAGGACGAGGAGGCCGCGTGGCGCGCCCGCGACCCGATCGAGCGCGTCGAGCGCGAGATGATCGCGCGCGGTCTGCTCGACGAGGACGCCGCGGCGGCCGTGCGTCAGCAGGCCGTCGACGCGATGACCGAGGTTGCCGCCCACATGGTCGAGGACGACCCGGACGGCAAGCCCGGCACGCGCCGCATCAAGCCCGACCTGTGGCCCGACCCGGACTTCGTGGACGTGGGCGTCCGCGGTGACGCGAGCGAGCTCGCCGGGGCGCGCACGGAGGAAGAGGCGACGTACGACGGCGAGCTCGTCGAGAAGCGATTCATCGACGTGGTCGCGGCCGTGATGGACCGCCGGATGTCCACCGACGAGTCGATCGTGGTGCTCGGTGAGGACGTCCACCGCCTCGCGGGTGGCACGAACGGCGCCACGAAGGGCCTCACCGACTCCTACCCGGGCCGCGTGCTCGGCACACCCATCTCCGAGAACGCGTTCGCGGGCCTCGGCGGCGGCATGGCGCTCGACGGCCGGTTCAAGCCCGTCGTGGAGTTCATGTACCCCGACTTCCTGTGGGTCGCGGCGGACCAGGTGTTCAACCAGATCGCCAAGGCGCGCCACATGTTCGGCGGCGAGAGCAAGGTGCCGTTCGTGCTGCGCTCCAAGGTCGCCACGGGCACGGGCTACGGCTCGCAGCACTCGATGGACCCCGCGGGCATCTACGCCACCTCGGCCGGGCTGCGGATCGTCGCGCCGTCCACTCCGTTCGACTACGTGGGCCTCATGAACGCGGCCCTCGCGCTCGACGACCCGGTGATCGTGCTCGAGCACGTGGACCTGTACGCGAGCACGGGACAGGTCCCGGCCGACGATCTCGACTACCAGATCGAGCTCGGCAAGGCCGCCGTGCGCCGCGAGGGCAGCGACCTGACGATCCTCACGTACCTGTCGATGGTCACGCACTCCCTCGAGGCCGTCGAGGCCATGGGCGTGGACGCGGAGGTCGTGGACCTGCGCTGGCTCGACCGCGCGAGCGTGGACTGGGACACGATCGGCGAGTCGGTCCGCAAGACCAACAACGTGCTGATCGTCGAGCAGGGTGCCGTCGGTACCTCATACGGCGGGTGGCTCGCGGACGAGATCCAGCGGCGCTTCTTCGACTGGCTCGACCAGCCCGTCCAGCGCGTGCACGGCGGCGAGGCGTCCCCGAGCATCTCGAAGGTGCTCGAGCGTG
>JAAYZM010000238.1 GCA_012514835.1 Actinomycetales bacterium | reverse complement strand
GGCGACGTCGCTCATGTGCACCTCCCTCCGGCGGGTTCGGCTTCCATCCTTGTCCAGGAGGCTGGGAACTTCCTGGGCACGCCTGGCCAACGCACGGCGCCCCCGTCGTGTTCCAGGTCCCCGCCGTGTCCCAGCGCCCGTCCCCGAGTACGATCCGACCAGGCGCACCGCGCGCCGCACCGAACTGCGGAGGCAGCCATCTCCACCGACAAGACGCCCAGCTGGTACTTCGCCGAGGAGTTCCGCGCCGAGGACGAGACCCTCTTGCGGGCCCGCGAGCGCGCCGACCAGCTCGGCTGCACGCCCGTGATGCCCGGGGCCGGTGCCGTGCTCGCCGTGCTCGCCGCGACGCTCCAGGCGCGCGCCGTGGTCGAGATCGGGACGGGTGCGGGCGTGAGCGGCCTTTACCTGCTGCGGGCGATGGCCGACGACGGCGTCCTGACGTCGATCGACCTCGAGGTGGAGCACCAGCGGGCGGCCCGCGAGGCGTTCACCGAGGAGGGCGTCAAGCCCACCCGGACCCGTTTGATCGGCGGTCGCGCGCTCGACGTGCTGCCGCGCCTCACGGACGGCGCGTACGACCTCGTGCTCGTCGACGCGGACAAGGAGTCCACGCCCGAGTACGTCGAGCAGGCCCTGCGGCTGCTGCGCCCGGGCGGTGTGCTCGCGGTCGACAACGCGCTGTGGCACGACCGTGTCGCGGACCCCGCGCGCCGGGACGCGACCACCACGACGATGCGTGACGTGGGCCGCCGCCTCGCGGAGGACGAGCGCGTGCTGACCGCGTTGCTCCCGAGCGGCGACGGCCTGCTCGTGGGCGTGCGCCGCTAGTCAGATTCGGCGTGCGCCGCTAGCTGACGACGGAGGTCAGGGCCTCACCGAGCTCGGCGGCCTCGGTCGGATTGAGCTCGACGACCAGCCGTCCGCCGCCCTCGAGCGGGACGCGCATGACGATGCCGCGGCCTTCCTTGCTCACCTCGAGCGGCCCGTCCCCGGTCCTCGGCTTCATCGCGGCCATGCCTTGACTCCTTCAGCTCGCTGATACTGCCGTCCATTCTAGTTCACGCGAGCCCACGCACCGCCCGGACCGGGGGCAGGTCCCCTCGGATGGCCGCGACCATGTCGAGAGTGCGGCGTGTCGCGGCCACGTCGTGGGCCCGGAACACCCCGGCGCCGTGCCACGCGGCGACGGCCGTGGCCGCGAGGGTGCCCTCGAGCCGCTCGTCGGTCTCGAGCCCGAGGGTCTCCCCCACGAAGTCCTTGCGGGACAGCGCCATGAGGACGGGGAACCCGAGCTCGACGAGGCGCGCGGTGTGCCGCACGAGCTCGAGGGAGTGCCACGTGTTCTTGCCGAAGTCGTGGGTCGGGTCCACGAGCACCGACGCGGGGTCCACGCCCACCTCGACGGCGCGCGCGGCACCCGCGGCGAGGCGCGCGAGCACGTCCGCGAGGACGCCGTCCGGGTAGGCGACGCGCAGCGGGTCCGTGCGGGGCAGCGCCCCGCCCGTGTGGGAGACGACGACGCCGACCCCCTCGGCGGCCGCGACCTCGGCGAGACCCGGGTCGTGGCCGGCCCACGTGTCGTTGATGAGGTCGGCGCCTGCGCGGGCGGCCTCGCGGGCCACGGCGGACCGCCACGTGTCGACGCTGAGGATCACGTCAGGGAACTGGTCCCGGACGGTCGCGACGAACGGCACCACGCGGGCGATCTCGTCGTCGGCCGAGACACGCGGGCCCCGCCCCGCGCGGATCCCCCCGATGTCCACGATCTCGGCGCCTTCGGCCACCGCGCGCTCGACGGCGGCGAGGGCCGCGGCGTCGTCGGTGTACCGCGCGGCGGCGTAGAACGAGTCGTCCGTGCGGTTGACGATCGCCATCACCACGCCGCGCGCGAGGTCGAGCTCGCGCCCGCGCAGCCGCAGCACCGCCATGCTCAGGCCTCGGTGGTCCCGTCGCCCGCGAGCTCGGCCTCGCCCTGGGCCTCGGCGGCCTCGCGGACGGCCTCTTCCTCCTTGGCACGCAGGGCGGCGCCCTTGGCGACGATGTGGTCCACGGCGCTCTGGGCGTCGTCCACCACGTGGATGAGGTCGAGGTCGGCGGGCGAGATCATCCCGTCCCCGGCCACGGTGTCCCGCATCCAGTCGAGGAGGCCGCCCCAGAAGGACGAGCCGACGAGGACCACGGGGAACTCGGTGATCTTGTGCGTCTGGACCAGGGTGAGGGCCTCGAAGGTCTCGTCGAGGGTGCCGAAGCCGCCGGGCAGGATGATGAAGCCCTGGGCGTACTTGACGAACATCGTCTTGCGCGCGAAGAAGTATCGGAAGTTCACGCCGAGCTCGACGTAGGAGTTCATGCCCTGCTCGAAGGGCAGCTCGATGCCGAGCCCCACGGACAGCCCGCCCGCCTCGGCGGCACCCTTGTTGCCCGCCTCCATGATCCCCGGGCCACCGCCCGTGATGACGGCGTAGCCGGCCTCGACGAGCGCCGCGGAGATCTCGACGGCGAGCTCGTAGTTCGGCTCGCCCGGCTTGGTGCGCGCCGAGCCGAACACGCTCACCGCGGGGCCCACCTCGGCGAGCGCGCCGAAGCCCTCGACGAACTCGCTCTGGATGCGCATGACGCGCCACGGGTCGGCGTGCAGCCAGTCGGCCTGGCCGTCGTCGCGCAGCAGCCGCTGGTCGCTCGTGGTGGCCGGGACCTGGTCACCACGCAGCAGGACGGGCCCCTTGCGGTAGCCGTTCGGGTTGGACATCGGACTCCTCGGTTCGGTGGCTGCCTCGATCGAGCCTACGGCGCGAGCCACGCGCGCAGGGCGTCGCGGCACTCGCGGATCTGAACCACGGGGCAGCGCTCGGTGTCGTGGTGGGCCAGGGACGGGTCGCCCGGCCCGAAGTTCACGGCGGGGATGCCGAGCTCGGCGAAGCGCGCGACGTCCGTCCAGCCGTACTTGGGGGCGGGCGCACGGCCCGTGGCGCCGAGCACCGCGGCGACGAACTCGGCCGCGGCGGGGTGGTCGAGGCCTGGGCGTGCCCCGCCCGCGGCGTCCGTGAGCTCGACCTCGAAGCCCGCGAAGAGCTCGCGCACGTGCGCCTCGGCCTGGGCCACGCTCTGCGACGGCGCGAAGCGGTAGTTCACGGTCACGACGCACGCGTCGGGGATGACGTTGTTCGCGACGCCTCCCGAGATCCGCACGGCGTTGAGCGACTCGCGGTAGGCGAGCCCGTCCACCTCGACGGTCGCGGGCTCGTAGGCGTCGAGCCGCGCGAGGATCTGAGCGGCCGCGTGGATCGCGTTGGAGCCCATCCACGCGCGCGCCGAGTGGGCCGCCTCGCCGGACGTGCGCACCTCGACGCGCAGCGTGCCGTTGCAGCCGCCCTCGACAGACACGTTGCTCGGCTCGCCGAGGATCGCGAAGTCGCCCGCGAGCCAGTCCGCGTGGTTCCTGGCGATGCGGCCCAGGCCGTTGCGCGCGGCGTCGACCTCTTCGTTGTCGTAGAACACCCACGTGACGTCGTGGCGCGGCGCGGTGAGCTCCGCGGCGAGGGACGCCATGACGGCCACGCCGGACTTCATGTCGACCGTGCCCCGGCCCCACAGCACCTCGTCGTCACCCGTCCCCTCGCGCCACGTGGGCACGTTGTCCGCGATCGGCACGGTGTCGATGTGGCCCGCGACGATCACGCGGTTCGTGCGGCCGAGCGAGGTGCGCGCGAGCACAGTGTCCCCGTCGCGCAGCACCTCGAGGTGCGGCAGCGCGCGCAGGGCGGCCTCGAGGAGGTCCGCGAGCTCACGCTCGTCGCCGCTCACGGAGGGCACGTCGCACAGCGCGGCGGCGAGGTCGACGACGTCGTGGGTCAGGTCGATCGTGGGCACCGCTCGAATCTACCTGCGTACCGGCCGGTAGCCCCGGAGCCGTCTACGCTCGTCCGCATGACTTCCCGTTCTGCTTGGGGCTTCGGCCTCGCGACCACGACGGCCGACGGCACGGTGCTCGACACGTGGTACCCCTCCCCCGCGCTCGGCAGCGCACCGGCCGGCGCGAGCGCGCCCGAAGAGCTCGCGGCCCTCGAGGGGTCCGATGACGCGCGCGGCACCCGCACGGCCGTCGTCGTCGTCGAGATCGACCTCGACGCACCACCCGCCTCGACGTCGGACGCGTACCTGCGTCTGCACGTGCTCTCGCACCGCCTCGTGGCCCCGCACGAGCTGAACCTCGACGGGGTGTTCGGCGCGCTGCCCAACGTCGTGTGGACGGACGCGGGCCCGTGTGCCGTGGACGGCTTCGAGACCACGCGGCTGCGGCTGCGCGCCGCGCTGGGCCGCCCCGTGACCGTGTACGGGGTCGACAAGTTCCCGCGCATGGTCGACTACGTGCTGCCCGCCGGCGTGCGCATCGCGGACGCAGACAGGGTCCGCCTCGGCGCGCACCTCGCGCCCGGCACCACGGTGATGCACGAGGGCTTCGTGAACTTCAACGCGGGCACGCTCGGCACGTCGATGGTCGAGGGACGCATCTCCGCGGGCGTCGTGGTGGGCGACGGCTCCGATGTCGGGGGCGGGGCGTCCATCATGGGCACGCTGTCCGGCGGCGGCACCGAGGTCATCTCCGTAGGCGAGCGCTCGCTGCTGGGCGCCAACTCGGGCCTCGGTATCGCGCTCGGAGACGACTGCGTGGTCGAGGCCGGCCTCTACCTCACCGCGGCGTCGAAGGTCACCCTCGTGGGGGTGCGTGGGGCCGACGGCGAGGACCTGGGCGGGACGGTCGTCAAGGCCCGCGAGCTCTCGGGCGCGTCGGGCCTGCTGTTCCGGCGTAACTCGCTCACGGGCGGGATCGAGGCCGTCGCACGGCAGGGTGCGGGTGTCACGCTCAACGAGGCGCTGCACGCGAACTGAGCCCGGTGTGGCGCGGTCCTGACGCCGTGTCGCGGGATTTTGCCCGGTCCTGCGGCGGTCGTACGTTCGAGGCGTGATGCGCGCCGAGGGCTGGGAGATCCCGTCGTGAGCGAGAAGATCGGCGTGGTCCTGGGCCAGGTCGGCACGCCCGCCAACCTGCAGCGGCCCGAGGTGCGCCGGTACCTCAAGGAGTTCCTCTCGGACGACCGCGTGATCGACCTGCCGCGCTGGCGCTGGCAGCCCGTGCTGCGCACCGCCGTGCTGCCGACGCGCCCCAAGCACGTCACCGAGCACTTTCAGGAGATCTGGACGGACGAGGGCTCTCCGCTGCTGGTGATCTCCGAGGCGCAGCGCGACGGCATCTCCGAGCGCCTGGGCGACCGCTTCCAGGTCGAGCTGGGCCTCGCGTACGCCGAGCCCACGATGTCCGGTGCCGTCGAGCACCTCGAGCGCGCGGGCATCCGCAAGATCGTGGTGCTGCCGCTGTTCCCGCAGTACTCGAACTCGACCACGGCCGCCGTGTACGACGAGGTCATGTTCACGGCCCTGGGCCGG
>JAAYZM010000237.1 GCA_012514835.1 Actinomycetales bacterium | reverse complement strand
CACCCCGACGGGCTCGAACGCGACCTTCGGCGTCCAGCCCAAGTACGCGCGCGAGCTTCACCTCGCGGACTCCTCGGCCGAGTTCGCCCATTTCCCGGGCTGTCACTACTACGGTGCGACCCGCATCGTCTTCAACTCCAACGGGACCATGACGGTCTGGAGCCCCGACAGCGAGGCGGCGGTCGCCTCGGGCGCTGAGATCCGCAAGCTCGACGACGAGGGCGAAGGCCCCGCGAACTGCGGCGACCCGACCGCGCTCGCGAGCACCTCGGGCGCGACCGTCCCGCTCCCGAGCGACTTCGTGATCTACGCCGCGCCAGTGCCGACCTCGGCCGGCGTGCCGCAGCAGATCGTGCCCTCGCAGTTCCTCGCGAACGAGCTTCCGCTCGGCAACTACGACCCCGAGGTCCACACGGGGGAGGCCGGGGCGGACGGGCACCACACAAGTGGCAACCCGAACCCGGGGACGTGCAACTCCGACTACTTGTGCTACGAGGTCGACAAGTCGATGCTTGACACCCGGAAGTACCGCCAGGAAGGCAACATCTATATCCAGGGTGTGATCAAGGGCCGCGTCACGGTTGCGGCCGCGCAGTCCGTGGTGGTCACGGGCGACCTCATGCTTGCGGGCGGGATGAATGGGGACGACCTGCTGGGCCTCGTCGCGACCAATACGGTCGAGATCATGCACCCGCGCATCCAGAAGTTCGAGTGGACCAACTGCACCCGGCTTTCGAGCTACGGCTCGTGCAACCAGCGGGGCTCGTGGCAGTACCGCACCTGGTCGGGAGAGGGGTACTACCCGCCTGGCACGTGGCCCAAGCGCGTCGCGAACCCGCTCACGGGGTCGAACGAGCCGACGAAGGGCATCCAGATCCAGGGGTCGATCCAGACCCTCCAGCACTCCTTCGCGGTCCAGTACTTCAACGAAGGTCGGGGGCGAACCGAGAACGGTGCGATCTGGGTACGCGGCTCGATCGCGCAGCGCTACCGCGGTGCGGTAGGCCAGTCCGGCAACCCGGGCAAGGGCTACGACAAGGACTATCGCTACGACGCGCGCCTGAAGTACACCGCCCCGCCCTACTTCCCGCACTGGGCGAACGCGCAGTGGTCGCAGCGCTACACGGGCGAGGTCCACACCCCGAACGAGCTGCGCGGCTAGATGACGCTCGCTCTTGCAGCCCTCGCGGGTCTTCTCGGCCTCGTCGTGGGGTCGTTCCTCAACGTCGTGGTCCACCGGGTGCCCGCGGGGCGCTCCGTCGTGCGGCCGCGCAGCGCGTGCCCCGCGTGCGGGCACGAGGTCCGGGCACGCGACAACGTGCCCGTCGTGTCCTGGCTTGTGCTGCGCGGCCGCTGCCGGGACTGCGGGGCGCCGATCTCGGCGCGCTACCCGCTCGTCGAGCTCGGGACCGGTGTGCTCTTCGCCGCGACCTTCCTCGTGCTCGAGGCGCGCGGCCAGCTCGCCGTGCTGCCCGCCGCCCTCGTCCTCGCCGCGATCAGCATCGCGCTCGCCGCGATCGACCTCGACACGCGGCGTCTGCCCAACGCGATCGTGCTGCCGTCCTACCCCGTGCTCGCGGTGCTCCTCGTGCTCGCGAGCGCGCTCGGGGGCGACTGGTCGGCGCTCGCCCGCGCGGGCATCGGGGGAGCGGCGCTGTGGTTGCTGTACTTCCTCGTCATGGTCGCCAAGCCCGGCGGCATGGGCTTCGGCGACGTCAAGCTCGCGGGGCTGCTCGGCGGCGTGCTCGGCTGGTTCGGCTGGGGGAGCCTCGTGGTCGGGGCGTTCGCTGCCTTCCTCGTGGGCGGGCTGTTCTCGGTCGTGCTCATGCTCGCAGGGCGCGCGGGGCGCAAGAGCGCGATCCCCTTCGGTCCGTGGATGCTCCTCGGGGCATGGATCGGGATCTTCGTGGGCGAACCGCTCTGGGGCGCCTATCTGGGCATTCTCACCTGAACTACCTCACTCGGTCGGCTCAAGGTCGAGCGGGAGGGGGTCGATATCTGGACGGACAAGGTTCGCCGAGTGCGACGAATGGAGTTGACGCGTGGCCAGGAACTTGGTCGGCCTCGACATCGGGACCTCGAAGGTCCGCGCTGCCGAGGTGGCACGGGGGCGAGGGCGACCGACGGT
>JAAYZM010000236.1 GCA_012514835.1 Actinomycetales bacterium | reverse complement strand
GTCGCGAGCGCCCAGCCGAACACCGGCACCAGGGCGATGCGAGCCATGGTGACCACGTTCGCCGGGGTCCACGTCGGTGTCGCTGCCACGGCGTCAGCCTAGTTGGACCGGTGGGACGCCCGGACCCGGTGACCACGGAAGCGTCTATCGTTCCTCTGTGGCCAAGCACGCTCGCAGCGCACCGCGCACCCTCGTCGCCGGAAAGGTCCTGGCCGCGGCCGTCGTCGCGCTCGCCACCCTCGGGGCGGGAGCGTTCGCCCTGAGCCAGGTCTCCCCAGGAGGGACGGTCGCCGAGGCGGCGCCGTCGTCGGACACCTCCGACGCCCCGACCGCGGGGGGTGCGCCGTCGGGCACGCCCTCGCCGACGCCGAGCCCCACCCCGAGCCCGACCCCGACGCCCGACTCGGAGCTGACGATCGTCGCGACGGGCGACCTGCTCCCCCACATGTCCGTCAACGCCTCGGCGCGCGACGGTGACGGCTACGACTTCGGTCCCCTGCTCGCACCGCTCGACGCGTGGGTCGAGGGCGCCGACCTCGCGCTGTGCCACATGGAGGTCCCCCTCGTGCCCGAGGGTCGGGGGCCGTCCGGGTACCCCGTGTTCGGCGCGCCGCGCGAGATCGCGCAAAACCTCGCGGACCAGGGCTGGGACGGCTGCTCGACGGCCTCCAACCACTCGGTCGACCTGGGCTTCAAGGGTGTCGAGTCGACGCTCGACCTCTTCGACGAGGCGGGGCTCGGGCACGTCGGTACGGCCCGCTCCGCCGACGAGGGTGCGGCCCCGCAGGTCTACGAGCTCGAGCGGCACGGGCGCACGACGACGATCGCGCACCTGGCGGCCACGTACGGCACGAACGGCATGCCCGTGGACTCCGACAAGCCGTGGTCCGTCCAGCTCATCGACACCGAGCAGATCGTCGAGCAGGCCACCGAGGCGCGGGACGACGGCGCGGACCTCGTGCTCGTGTCGATCCACTGCTGCGTCGAGTACCAGACCGAGCCCACGGACCTGCAGCTCGAGATCGCCGAGGAGCTCGCGGACTCCGGCGTGGTGGACCTCGTGATCGGGCACCACGCGCACGTCCCGCAGCCGCTCGAGCTGTTCGAGGGCGGGCCGCACGGCGACGGGATGTGGGTGGCCCACGGGCTCGGGAACTTCCTGTCCAACCAGGACGGCAACTGCTGCACCGCGCGCACCGACTCGGGCATCTGGCTCACCGCGCACGTGCTCCATCCCGAGGACGGGCCGGCGCGCGTCACGAGCGTCGAGTGGACCGGCGTCACGGTGGACCGGCTCGGCAAGCACCGCGTCTCGGCGCTCGCCGAGATCGCCGACGGCGCGGGCTCGCTCTCGGCGTCCCAGGTGGCGAAGCGGCACGAGCGCGTCGCGGACGCGGCGGGCGACGAGGCACCAGAGCGCACCGAGCCGACCGAGGCGAGCGGCCCGCCGCCCGTCGTCGTCCCCCGCCCTCGGTAGTCGCGCTCAGTCGAGGGCGGACTCGGGCTGGGCGCTCCCGAAGAGCCAGCCCTGGCCGTAGCGCCAGCCGTTGTGGTGCAGGAAGTGCGCCTGCTCCTCCGTCTCGATGCCCTCGGCGATCGTGATCATGTCGAGCTCGCGCGCGAGCGCGCCGAGGGCCCGCGAGACGCGCGCCGCCGCCGGGTCCTCTGGAATGCCCGCCGTGAAGGACATGTCGAGCTTGACGCCGTTGACGGGCAGGTCGCGCAGGTAGGACAGCGGCGAGACGCCCGTGCCGAAGTCGTCGAGGAGCACGGGGATCCCCGCGGCCCGCAGCTGGGTGAGCTCGTGGCGCACGCGCGTGCCTGCGTCCACGAGCGAGGTCTCCGTGAGCTCG
>JAAYZM010000235.1 GCA_012514835.1 Actinomycetales bacterium | reverse complement strand
GGGGAGGTCGTGTGGCGCGTGCTGTGGCCCGACGGCGCACCTCCGGGCGGCGGGCCCAACGACGCGAGCGTCGTGGTGTGGCTCGGCACGCCGAGCGTGAGCGTGCTGGCCCTCGGGGACCTCGAGACCGAGACCCAGGACGCGCTCGCGCGGGACCTGGCCGCGCGCGGGGTGCGCTCGCCCGCACGGTTCGTGGTCATGGCGCACCACGGCTCGGCTCGCCAGTCCGCGGCGCTCGCCGCGCTGCTCGACCCCGAGGTGCTCCTCGTGGGGGTGGGCGAGGACAACGACTACGGCCACCCCGCGCCGTCGGCCCTCGCTCTCTACCCCCGCGCGACCGTCCTACGCACGGACGAGTGCGGCCCGGTCGCCCTCACCCCCACCCACCACACCCCCTGCTGACCGCCCTTCCCGCTCGCCCCGCCCCGCCTACCCCCGTTGCGGAACACCACGCGCTTCTGCGGAACACCACACTCGCCAAATGCCCCTTGCGGAACACCACGCAACTCCGCGGAACACCACTGTCCGAAAGTGCCGCTTGCGGAACACCGCGGAACGCTGGTGTTCCGCAACGTGGGGGGAGAGGTGGGATGGCGGCACGGCGTGTCGGCGGGGCGTGGCAGGCTGGGCCCGTGGCCGCACGCACCTCCTCCCCGCGATCCTCGACGCGCGCTGCGGGGCTCGCGTGGCACGCGGCGCCCCTCGCTCCTGTGGTCCTCGTCTCCGGACCGGAGGACCTGCTCGGTGAGCGCGCGGTGAGCCTCGTGCTCGAGCAGGCGCGCGCCCAGCACGGTGAGGTCGAGGTGAGCGAGGTCGACGCGAGCGGCTACCAGGCCGGCGCGCTCGAGGTCCTCGCGAGCCCGTCGCTGTTCGGCGAGCCGCGCGTGGTGCTCGTGTCGAAGGTCGAGGCGTGCAACGACCCGTTCCTCACCGACGCCCTGGCGTACCTCGAGCGGGTCGAGGAAGACGTCGTGCTCGTGCTGCGGCACGGCGGCGGGGTGCGCGGCAAGAAGCTCCTCGACGCCATCAAGGCAGGCGGGCACCCCGTCGTGGCGTGCGACGCGATCAAGAAGGACGCGGACAAGACGGCGTTCGTCACGGACGAGCTGCGGCGTGCGGGCAGGCGGGCCGACGGCGGGGGAGTGCGTGCCCTCGTCGAGGCGGTCGGCTCGGACCTGCGTGAGCTCGCCTCGGCCGTCGCGCAGCTCGTCGCGGACACGAAGGGCACCATCGGGGCGCAGGTCGTGGAGCAGTACTACGGCGGGCGCATCGAGGCCACGGGGTTCCGGGTGGCCGACGCCGCGGTCGAGGGCAAGGTCGGTGATGCGATCGCGCTGCTCCGCCATGCCCTTGCGACCGGGGTGGACCCGGTGCCCCTCGTCGCCGCCCTCGCCGTGAAGCTGCGCACGCTCGCCAAGGTCGCCGCGATGCGGGGCCGGGGCGGGCTCAGCGCGGGGGACCTCGGGCTCGCGCCGTGGCAGGTCGAGCGCGCCCAGCGGGACCTCAAGCGCTAGACCCCGGAGACGCTCGCGTTCGCGATCGACTCCGTGGCCCAGGCAGACGCCGAGGTCAAGGGCCAGAGCAGGGACCCGCAGTTCGCGATCGAGCGCGCCGTGCTCCGTGTCGCGACGGCCGCCGGCTCACGCTGACGCGAACGCCAGGAGGTCCAGCACGGGCGCACCCGAGGCGAGACCGCAGCTGGGCCATGTCTCAGATCCGGAACCGGCCGTCGTCGACCCCGGCCTGCACGAGCGCCGCGACCTGGGCACCCTCGAGCGAGGTCGTGTCGATGACGTGCGACTCGAGCGCCCCGAGCTGTGTGAACTCGCGGTACATCGCCCGCACGGGCTCGGGGTCGGTGAACGAGTGGTCCTCGCGCCCCGTGGCCCGGTCCACGGCGGTCTCCTCGTCCGGCCGCAGCACCACGTAGTACGTGGGGACGGCGGCGGGCCGCAGCCCGTCGAGCAGCTGCTCGAGGTACCAGGGTCCGACGACGGCGTCCAGCACCACCGTGTACCCGCCGTCGGCGAAGCGTGCGCACGCGGCGGCCATCGCGTCGATGATGACGGTGTTCTGGTGGGCGGCCTCGGGGAGCCACGGCTCGACGAAGCCGGAGCGCACGGCGGTCCACATGTCGTCACCACGGAGCAGCACCCCGTGCCCGCACCGCTGGGCCAGGACGGCCGCCACGGTCGACTTTCCTGCCCCCGGGGGGCCCGACACCACGATCACCGCGCCTGTCATCGCTCCATCATGACCCCAGAAGCCGACAAGTCCAACGGCGCCGCCGGACGGTGTGTCGCGAGACGCGCGAAGGGCGCCCCCGCGGTTCGCGGGAGCGCCCTTCGTGGACGTGCTACGGCTCAGATCGAGGCGACGGCCTTCGCGAGCGCGGACTTCTTGTTGGCGGCCTGGTTGGCGTGGATCACGCCCTTCGAGGCGGCCTTGTCGAGCTTCGTGCTCGCGACGACGAGCGCCTTGGCGGCGGCGTCCTTGTCGCCGGCGGCGACGGACTCGCGGACCTTGCGGACGTACGTCTTGAGGTCAGACTTCACAGCCTTGTTGCGCAGGCGAGCCTTCTCGTTGGTGCCGATGCGCTTGATCTGGGACTTGATGTTAGCCACGTGTGGTCTTCCTGGTGCGTTTGGACAGGTCGTAGAGGGCGGGCCAAGTTCCGGGACTGGGGCGTGGGGACACCCTCGGAGAGGAACCGGGCCGGTGCCCGCCGACCTGGGCGGACACGCGAGGGACGATGTTACCAGCCCTTGAGTGCCCGGAGCGAACCCACGACGGCGTCGAAGCGCTCGCGGTCGAGCACGGCTCCCTCGCGCCGGATCCCGTCCGGGTTCACGCGCAGCACACGGTCGAGCCGGACCTCGGAGTCCCGGCGTCGCGCGTCCCACTCGCCGGAGCCCAGGTCGAGCCAGTACCGCCCGTAGCGGGCCTCGTCGGCCGCGTCACGATCGTGGTCCTTGCTCGTGAGCATGAGCGCGAGCACCCAGGGATCGTCGTGGCCGACGACGAGCACCGGGCGGTCCTTGCCCCGCGAGGGATCGTCCTCGTACGGCACCCACGTCCACACGATCTCGCCCGGGTCCGCGTCGCCGTCGAGGTGCGGGTCGTAGACGGGATCGAGCGTGCCGTCGAAGTCGGGACCGTAGGCGGGGAGCACCCGCCCACGGTAGCGAGGTTCTCAGTCGTCGAGGACGAACGTGATCTCGAGGACCACCTGGTAGGCGGAGATGACACCGTCGGAGACCTCGACGGTCTGGTCCTTGACCCACGCGCCGGTCACGTTGCGCAGGGTCGTGCTCGCGCGCTCGACGCCCAGGCGCACGGCGTCGTCGAAGCTTGACGTGGAGCGAGCGGAGATCGTGGTGATGCGGGCGATCGAACCCATGGTGGTCCTCCAGTCCCGGGCCGTGGAGGCCCGGAGTGCGGTTGGTGACGCCTGACCTGCCCACCCTTGTCCTGATGATCGCGTCGCGCAACAGGGAGTCCACCTGTCGTGGGACCATGGACGTTGCCCTGCCCCCACGACAGCGGAGCCGTACCCAGCGTGTCCCCGATCCCTGACGCCGCGCTCGCCGCGCGCATCCGTCCCGCCGCGACGGACCCCTCGCTGCTGCGCAACTTCTGCATCATCGCGCACATCGACCACGGCAAGTCCACGCTCGCGGACCGCATGCTCCAGCTCACGGGCGTGGTCGAGGCGCGCGTCATGCGCGCGCAGTACCTCGACCGCATGGACATCGAGCGCGAGCGCGGCATCACCATCAAGTCGCAGGCCGTGCGCATGCCGTGGGGGGTCGCGGACGACGCCGGGACGCTGCAGCCCTACGCGCTGAACATGATCGACACCCCGGGGCACGTGGACTTCACCTACGAGGTGTCCCGCTCGCTCGCGGCGTGCGAGGGGGCCGTGCTGCTCGTGGACGCCGCGCAGGGGATCGAGGCGCAGACGCTCGCGAACCTCTACCTCGCGCTCGAGAACGACCTGCAGATCATCCCCGTGCTCAACAAGATCGACCTGCCGGCCGCCCAGCCGGACAAGTTCGCCGAGGAGCTCGCGGGCCTCGTGGGCGGCGACCCGGAGGACGTCCTGCGGGTCTCGGGCAAGACGGGCGAGGGGGTCGAGGCGCTCCTCGACCGGATCGTCGAGCTGGTCCCCGCGCCGCAGGGTGACGCGAACGCCCCGGCACGCGCGATGATCTTCGACTCGGTCTATGACACGTATCGCGGCGTCGTGACGTACGTGCGCGTGGTGGACGGTCAGCTCCACCCGCGCGAGCGCATCGCGATGATGTCGACGCGCGCGACCCACGAGCTGCTCGAGATCGGGGTCTCCTCCCCGGAGCCCGCGCCGACCCAGGGGCTCGGCGTCGGCGAGGT
>JAAYZM010000234.1 GCA_012514835.1 Actinomycetales bacterium | reverse complement strand
TGTTCATCTCCTCGGAGTTCGAAGAGGTGCTGCGCGTGAGCGAACGCGTCCAGATCGTGCGGGACCGCATCCTGGTGGACGAGGTACCCAACGGGCCCGACGTGACCCCCGAGCAGCTCATCGAGCGGATCGCCAAGCCCACCCAGGACGGAGCCGTCGCATGAGCAGTTCACCCGCCGACGTGGCCCGCCGCGTCTTCCACCACCAGCTGTTCTGGCCCGTCGTCGCGCTCGTCGCGCTGCTGCTCGCCGCCGGCGCGCGCAGCCCCGGCTTCCTCGACGTCACCGTCCAGGACGGTCACCTGTTCGGGCAGATCATCGACATCATGCGCGGCGCGGCCACCCCGCTGCTCCTCGCGCTCGGCATGGCGCTCGTCATCGCGACCGGCGGCATCGACCTGTCGGTCGGGGCCGTCATGGCGATCTCGCTCGCCGTCTCGCTCGAGTTCCTCGACGGTTCCGCGACGGCGGACCAGCCGGGGACCGCCGTCGTCGCCGTCGTCCTCGGGGTTCTCGTGGCCCTCGTGCTGGGTCTGTTCAACGGGTTCATGGTCTCCGTGCTGGGGATCCAGCCGTTCATCGCGACGATGATCCTCATGGTGGCCGGGCGCGGCATCGCCATGCTCATCACCCAGGGGCAGATCACCACGGTGACGAGCGCGCCGTTCAAGCACATCGGCTCCGGGTTCTTCCTCGGTATCCCGATGCCCGTCATCGTCGCGGCCGTCGCGTTCGTGGGCGTCGTGATCGTGGTGCGGCGCACCGCGCTCGGGATGCTCCTCGAGAGCATCGGCATCAACCGCGAGGCCGCGCGCCTCGCGGGCGTGCAGTCGCGCAACGTGACGTGGTTCGCGTACGGGATCGCGGGTCTGCTCGCGGGCCTCGCGGGCATCGTCTACGGCGCTCCCACCATGGCGGCCGACGCCAACAACATCGGCCTCATGAAGGAGATGGACGCGATCATGTGCGTCGTCCTGGGTGGCACGAGCCTCGCGGGCGGCCGGTTCTACCTCGGCGGCACCGTGGTGGGCGCGCTCATCCTCACCACCATCGAGCGCGTGGTCATCATCTTCCACATCCCCTCGCAGATCACCCCGCTGTTCAAGGCGATCGTGATCATCGCGGTGTGCATCGCCCAGTCGCCAGTGCTGCTCTCCAGACTCAACCTGAGACGGCTGCGACGCGCGGCGGCCCGCCCACAGACCGCCGTCGTGCAGGAGGTCGCGTCATGACCACCCAGACCGCACCCACCCCCACCCCGACCGCGGCACCGCCGCGGTGGCGCCAGCTCGCGCGACGCGCCACGGACCGCCGGTACATGCCCGTCGCGGGCTCGGTGCTGACCCTCGTGCTCATGCTCGTCGTGGGCGAGATGCGCTACGGCGGCGGCTCGGGGTTCGTCACGCCGCGGCTGCTGTCCAACCTGCTCGTGGACAACTCCTACCTGCTCGTGCTGGCCATCGGCATGACCTTCGTGATCATCACGGGCGGGATCGACCTCTCGGTGGGCGCCGTCGTCGCCCTCACGGGGCTCGTCATCGCGACGCTCCTGCCGATGGGGCTGCCGCTGCCCGTGGTGCTGCTCGTCGCCGTGCTCATCGGCTCCGTGATGGGGCTGCTGATCGGTGTGATGGTGCAGCACTTCCAGATCCAACCGTTCATCGCATCACTCGGTGTCATGTTCCTCGCGCGAGGGCTCGCGAACGCCGTGAGCGTGAACTCCCTCGCCATCACCGATGAGGGGTTCGCGGCGCTCGCGGCGTGGAACATCTCCTTCGGGGAGAAGCA
>JAAYZM010000233.1 GCA_012514835.1 Actinomycetales bacterium | reverse complement strand
TGGTTCAACCAGGAGCTCTTCGGCGCGCCCACGACGCTGCCCTGGGGCCTGGAGATCTCGCCCGAGTTCCAGCCCGCCGGCGACCCCGTCGGCACGCTGTACCACCCGACGTTCCTCTACGAGATGCTCTGGACGTTCGCGGGCGCGGCGCTGCTGCTGTGGCTGGACCGCCGCTACCGGCTGGGGCACGGCCGCGTGTTCTGGCTGTACGTCCTCATCTACACGAGCGGCCGGGTGTGGATCGAGATGCTGCGGATCGACCCCGCGGAGACCGTGCTCGGCCTGCGCCTCAACGTCTGGACCTCCATCGTGGTCGGCCTGGGCGCACTGGTAGCCTTCATCCTCGTAGGACGACGACACCCCGGCCGTGAACCCGGCCCCCAGCTCCCCAGCACCGACGACGCGCAGACCCCCCACAAGGACGGCGAAGCCGAGGTCGACGCCAGCGCGTGACGCCGGGTCCACCGGTTCCGCGCCGACTCACCCGTGACGGGGGTTGGAGCGGTCCGCACGGGCCGGTATCGTCGCCCCACCCGGGCCGACGGCGTCCCCACATCCCTTGAGCCGGCCGGGGCCTGCCCCGGTGCCAGTGAGGACGGTGTCCATGACGGTGCCCATGAGCGGGGACCAGCGTCCGACCGCCCAGGGTCTGTACGACCCCCGGGCGGAGCACGACGCCTGCGGCGTGGCGTTCGTCGCCACGCTGCGCGGCACGCCCGGCCGGGACATCGTCGACGCGGCGCTCACGGCGCTCGCCAACCTCGACCACCGCGGCGCCGTCGGCGCCGAGCCGGACACCGGCGACGGCGCGGGCATCCTCACGCAGATCCCGGACGCCTTCCTGCGCGACGTCGTGGACGCCGACCTGCCCGCGCCCGGCCGCTACGCCGTCGGGCTCGCCTTCCTGCCCACCGAGGCGGACGCGCTGCACGACGCCGTCGTCGGGGTCGAGAAGATCGTGCGGGACGAGGGCCTCGACGTCCTCGCGTGGCGCGAGGTGCCGGTCGTCGCCGACATCGTCGGCCCGACGGCGCGCTCGACCATGCCGGTGTTCCGCCAGCTCGTCGTCGCGGACCCGTCGCACACGCTGTCGGGGATCGACCTCGACCGCCGGGCCTTCCGCGTGCGCAAGCGCGCGGAGCACGAGGTGGGCGTGTACCTCGCGTCGCTGTCCGCGCGGACCATCACCTACAAGGGGATGCTGACGACCGCGCAGCTCGAGCGGTTCTTCCCGGACCTGTCCGACGCGCGGTACGCGACCGAGCTCGCCCTCGTCCACTCGCGCTTCTCGACGAACACGTTCCCGTCGTGGCCGCTCGCGCAGCCGTTCCGGCTCGTGGCGCACAACGGCGAGATCAACACGGTGCGCGGCAACCGGAACTGGATGGCCGCGCGGCAGAGCACGCTCGCGAGCGACCTCCTCGGCGAGCTCGCGCCGCTCATGCCCGTCTGCACGCCCGGGGTGAGCGACTCGGGGAGCTTCGACGAGGTCCTCGAGCTGCTGCACCTCGCCGGGCGGAGCCTGCCGCACGCGGTGCTGATGATGATCCCGGAGGCCTGGGAGAACAACCACTCCCTCGACCCCGACGTGCGGGCGTTCTACCAGTACCACGCGACCCTCATGGAGCCGTGGGACGGCCCCGCCGCGCTGGCGTTCACCGACGGCACGCTCATCGGTGCGGTCCTCGACCGCAACGGCCTGCGCCCGGGCCGGTACTGGATCACCGACGACGGCCTCGTCGTCCTGGCGAGCGAGACCGGTGTCCTGCCGATCCCGCCGGACCGCGTCGTCCGCAAGGGCCGCCTCGAGCCCGGCAAGATGTTCCTCGTCGACACGGGCAGCGGCCGGGTCATCGAGGACCACGAGATCAAGGCGCAGCTCGCCGCGCAGCGCCCCTACGCGCAGTGGGTCGCGGAGCACACGATCTCGCTCGACCAGCTCCCCGAGCGGGAGCACGTGCAGCACACCCCGGCGTCGGTCCGGCGTCGTCAGCGCGCCTTCGGGTACACCGAGGAGGAGCTGACGATGATCCTCGCGCCGATGGCCCGCACGGGCGTCGAGCCCCTCGGCGCGATGGGCACGGACACGCCGATCGCCGTCCTCTCGAGCCGGCCGCGGCTGCTCTTCGACTACTTCACGCAGATGTTCGCCCAGGTCACGAACCCGCCGCTGGACGCGATCCGGGAGGAGCTCGTCACGTCGATCGCCGGCGCGATCGGGCCGGAGCCGAACCTGCTCGCGGACGACCCGGAGCACGCGCGCAAGCTCGTCGTGCCGTTCCCGGTCCTCGACAACGACCAGCTCGCCAAGATCATGCGGATCCACAAGGACCCGGCCCTCGGCGGGGTCTTCCGCTGCGAGACGATCCGCGGGCTCTACCGGGTCGACGGCGGCGCGGCGGCGCTCGAGCGCCGGATGCAGGAGATCTTCGTCCACGTCGACCGCCTCATCGACGCGGGCGTGAACTTCATCGTCCTGTCCGACCGCGACTCCGACGGCGACCTGGCCCCCATCCCGTCGCTGCTCCTGCTCAGCGGCGTCCACCAGCACCTCGTGCGCCGCAACACGCGCACGCGCGTCAGCCTGCTCGTCGAGGCGGGCGACGTGCGCGAGGTGCACCACGTCGCGCTGCTCATCGGGTACGGCGCGGCGGCCGTCAACCCGTACCTCGCGATGGAGACGGTCGAGGGCCTCGCGCGCGACGGCTCGCTCGGCGACATCCCGCCGGAGAAGGCGGTCGCGAACCTCATCAAGGCGCTCGGCAAGGGCGTGCTCAAGGTCATGAGCAAGATGGGGATCTCGACCGTCGCCTCCTACCGCGGCGCGCAGACCTTCGAGGCCGTCGGCCTCGCGCAGGAGGTCGTGGACACCTACTTCACGGGCACGACGAGCCGGCTGGGCGGCGTCGGGCTCGACGTCATCGCGGCCGAGTGCGCCTCGCGCCACGCGGACGCCTACCCGGCCAGCGGGAACCCGCAGGCGCACCGCCGGCTCAACGTCGGCGGCGAGTACAAGTGGCGGCGCGACGGCGAGCAGCACCTCTTCGACCCGGAGACGGTGTTCCGGCTCCAGCACTCGACGCGCACCCGCCAGCTCGACGTGTTCCGGCAGTACACGCGGCGCGTGGACGACCAGTCCGCGCGGCTCATGACGCTGCGCGGCCTCCTCACGTTCGCGGAGGGCGTGCGCCCGCCGGTGCCGCTCGACGAGGTCGAGCCCGTGAGCGAGATCGTCAAGCGGTTCAGCACGGGTGCGATGTCGTACGGGTCGATCTCGCGCGAGGCGCACGAGACCCTCGCGATCGCGATGAACCGGCTCGGCGCGCGCTCGAACACGGGCGAGGGCGGCGAGGACCCCGAGCGGCTGTACGACCCCGAGCGCCGCAGCGCGATCAAGCAGGTGGCCTCGGGCCGCTTCGGCGTCACGAGCGAGTACCTCGTCAACGCGACGGACCTGCAGATCAAGATGGCGCAGGGCGCCAAGCCCGGCGAGGGCGGCCAGCTGCCCGGCGAGAAGGTCTACCCGTGGATCGCCCGCACGCGGCACTCCACGCCCGGCGTCGGGCTGATCTCGCCGCCGCCGCACCACGACATCTACTCGATCGAGGACATCGCCCAGCTCATCCACGACCTGAAGAACGCGAACCCGCAGGCGCGCGTGCACGTCAAGCTCGTCAGCGAGTTCGGCGTCGGGACCGTGGCGGCGGGCGTCGCGAAGGCGCACGCCGACGTCGTCCTCATCTCCGGGCACGACGGCGGGACGGGCGCCAGCCCGCTC